>DATLYW010000031.1 GCA_035574315.1 Candidatus Zixiibacteriota bacterium | reverse complement strand
CCTCCTCGAATAACTCCCCCGTCAGCTCCGAGGCCGGCACCGAAAAATGCTGCCAAAGCCCGGGTACGTCCACAAACTTGAAATCCACAATCTCCACCCGGTTCTTCTTCACCAGATCCAATACGTCCTTCACGCTCATTGCTCTTGCTCCTCCCTCAATCTCGACGATTCTGCAAGCGAAAATTTTGTTATCATATTCTCCCGGTCCGGGCTACCCCTTCGCCTCCTGAAGCTCTAGGAGTAACCGCGCTCGTTGTGCTGGCTCAAATCGAGGCCCATTCGCTCTTCCTCCTCGGCGACCCTGAGGCCCATGGTCGCCTTCAAGATTCCCAAAATCACGGCGGTAAGGGTCACGGCGAGAACGATGGTCGCCAACACTCCGATCAGCTGAATGCCAAGCTGCCCCGGATTGCCGAAAAACAACCCGTCGTTTCCCGCGGGGTTGACCGCCTTGCTGGCGAAGAGCCCGGTGGCGAGCGCGCCCCAGGTTCCGCCGACGCCGTGGACGCCGACGACGTCGAGCGAGTCATCGTAACCGAAACGGCTCTTCATGTTACAAGCGGTATAGCAAAGCGCGCCGCCGACCGCGCCGATCACGATCGCCGGGACCGCGCCGACGAAGCCCGCCGCGGGCGTGATCGAAACCAGACCCGCCACGGCACCGCTGGCCGCGCCGAGGGCCGTCGGCTTGCCGCGCGACAACCACTCAGCGAACATCCACGAGAGCGTTGCCGCAGCCGTCGCGGTGTTGGTCGTCATGAAGGCGATGCTCGCCAGGCCGTCGGCCGCCAGGGCGCTGCCGGCGTTGAAGCCGAACCAGCCCACCCAGAGCAGGGATGCCCCGATGACGCTGAACGGCAAGTTGTGCGGCGCCATTGTTTCGTAGCCGTATCCGATCCGCCTGCCGAACATCATGGCCGCCACCAGCGCGGACGCCCCCGAGCTGATGTGCACGACCGTTCCTCCCGCAAAGTCCAGCGCCCCGATCGCACCCAACCAGCCCTTTCCCCACACCCAGTGCGCCAGCGGGTCGTAGACGAAGGTCGCCCAGAGAAGGATAAAGACGAGAAAGGTGCTGAATTTCGCCCGCTCGGCGAAGGTGCCGGTGATCAGAGCCGGGGTGATGATGGCGAACATCATCTGAAACAGCATGAACGCCAGATGAGGCACGGTCGGGGCATAGTCCGCGTTCGGCGCCGTTCCCACGCCCTGCAACCCCACCCACGCGAGGCTTCCGATAATCTTGCCCAAGTCGGGGCCGAAAGCGAGGCTATAGCCGAACAGGACCCACTGCAGGCTGATGAGAGCCACGATGATAAAGCTCTGCATGATGGTTCCGAGGACGTTTTTTCCGCGCACCAACCCGCCGTAAAACAGGAAAAGCCCGGGAATGGTCATCATCAGCACGAGAACCGATGAAGTGAGCAGCCAGGCGGTGTCGCCTTTGTCGATCTGGGGAGGAGCCGGTGCCGCCGCCGGCGCGGAAGCTGGAGCGGCAGACGGCGGAGCGTCCTGAGCGTAGGAGACCAACGGCAGGGAAACCAGAATCAGCAGCCCGATTGCAACGAATCTTATCCAACCCGGCGGTCGTCTTCTCACGGCCATTCCCCCTTTACGAATGACGCCAAAATTCGCCTTGTGGAGCTGTGGACGGCTGCTAGGCGGAGAGCAACCGATGTGCCATCGGCTGAGGGAAGAGGGCCTCGAAATATCAGAGAGTTACCGACCGAGGGGATTTCCGCTTCTGAACGCTGCTGCTTAGAATCTAGGCGTTTGCCTAGGCAGTGGGCAGCGGTGGCGCCCCAGGATTCTCACGTAGCCGGCAAGACCTCCGGCGGCAGGGCGAAGTGAATGTTCTCCTCGACGAACCCGGCTTCGGTGACTTCCGCTCCCAGGGCCCTGAAAAATTCCACCGTTTCGCTTACCAGGCTTTCGGGAACGGAAGCGCCCGAGGTGATTCCCACGCGCGAGACGCCTTCGAGCCACCGCGGATCGATGCCGCGGTAGTCGTCGATCAAGTACGCGGCGGTGCCTTGAGCGCGCGCGACGCGGCAGAGCTGGTTCGAATTTTCGCTGTTACGCGAACCGATCACGAGCACGAGATCGACCGATCGGGCGAGCCCTTTGACCGCGTCCTGGCGGTTTTGCGTGGCATAGCAGATGTCCTCTTTTGCAGGGACAACCATCGCCGGAAACCGCTGCGCCAGCGTCTCCAGGATCTCGCGCGTATCGTCGACGCTGAGCGTCGTCTGCGTGAGCACGGCGACTCTGTCAGGGTCCGGCACGGAAACCGCGCGGGCCTCGGTCACGCTCCCCACGACCCGGACCCGATCCGGAGCTTCCCCGCTGGTCCCGACGATCTCGTCGTGCCTGTCGTGGCCCACGAGGATGATCCAGAATCCCTGGGCGGCAAAACGCCGCACCTCGCGGTGCACCTTCTCGACGAGAGGGCAGGTGGCGTCGACAACGAGGCTTACGCCGCGCTCTTTCGCCCGGCGCCAGACGTCCGGAGAAACCCCGTGGGCGCTGAAAATCAGCTTGGCGCCGACGGGAACTTCTTCGATGGACTGAACGAACCGCACGCCCCGGGTGGTGAAATCACGCACCACGTGGACGTTGTGGACGATTTCGTGGAACACGTAGATCGGCGCGCCGTGCTTTTTGAGCGCCCGCTCCACGGTTTCAATGGCCATTTCTACGCCGGCGCAAAAGCCGCGCGGCTTGGCGAGAACGACCTTCTCGACTGACATGACGCCTCAGATCCAGTCTGGATGAAACTCTCCAGGCTGTCAACCAAGGCCACCTGGGACCGGAGAAGAGGAGACAGGGAGCTGGCTCCCGTCGGCCGTTTGGCGCTGGTTCAATCGCGCAACGATTCCAGAGCTCAATGTGAAAGCCAGAAGCTGGAAACCGGGAACCGAAAACCGTCAACCAGGCCTGCCGTCGAGCACGTCGAGGATTCTTCGTGCGGCGACCGCCGCCCCGTCGAGCGCCACCTCCGGCCAGTGGGGCTCGCGCGCCAGAAGCCGCTCGAGATAGGGGACGAGATTTCCCGCGAGAAGATCGCTTCGGGGAATGAACTCCGCTGTGGCGCATTCGCGAAGCGCCTGCACCAGCCTGGGGTATTCCGCGAAATCGCCGCGATCGGTGTAAAGCACGGCGACGCGGTGCGCGATGGCGTCGGCGACAATCCCGTAGCCGGGCTTGGTGACGATGACGTCGGCGGCCCGGATGATGTCGGCGTAGCTGTGTTGGGCCGGGGGAAGGGTGAGCAGATTCCCGCGGCGGCCGACGTCGTCACCCGTGGTTATGAAAAGATAGTCCCGGCAGAGGCGTAGCTCTTCCCACGGCAACCGGCGCAGGCCCAGCCCGCCGAAGCTCAAAAGCACGGCTTTCCTCTGCGGCGGCAACCCCAGCCGCCGCCTCGCCTCCTCGCGTGAGAGGACCGACCTCCGGGCGATCCAGGGAATCGACTCGATGCGCTCGAACGGAGCGCCAGCGCAGGAATAAGGAAGCGCCAGAGCGAGGGTGGCGCGGCGGTACTGCCCGTCGATCTCTTCGATGAGCGGGCGGAAGCCGGGATGGGCCTCGACATAGCCGCTGTAGATGGCGCTCCAGGTAAAATTGGCGATCGCTATCGAGGGAATTGCGGCCCGCGCAGCCAGCTCGAATGCCAGCGGCGGGATGTCGCCGAGGACCAGAGCGATTTCGTTCGCCCGGATATAGGCCAGCTCCCGTTCGATCAGCTCTGCGGAGCGCTCGCGCCAGCGCTCCCACGCCGCCAGTGTGGCCGCGATATCGAGCTCCAGGCTGTCGCCTTGCACCATCCCCACGTCGATGGCGCAGCCGGTGTGAACGAGCCGGGCCTCCACTCCTCGGACCAGCCACTGCGGCACGGCGCCCCGGACGTGGACGGCAACCTGCGGCCGCAGCGCCATCAGGCGCCGCGCCACCTCGAGGGAGCGAACCGCGTGCCCGAAGCCGTGGCCCGTCAGGTAATAAAGAATTGCAGCCATGGCGCTTTGGGGTTATCTTCTAAAGATCCGGGGCGTCAATAGCAAGGAGCTTCGGCGGAGGGTTGGAGCATGACGGGGACCATCAAGAAAATCGTCCGGCAGAAGGGCTACGGCTTCATCGTTCCCGACGACGGGAGCGAGGAGGTATTTTTCCACCGCGGCAGCCTCGCGCCTCGCGTTCAGTTCGAGGACTTCAACGAAGGCGACACGGTACAGTTTCAGACCCGGCGGGGAGAGAAAGGCCCGGTAGCCTTCGACCTCAAGATCCGCTGAAACGCCGCCCTCTCCGCGCGGTCTTCCGGGACACAACTGGCCCGTCAGGGAAAAAAGAGCGTGAAGCAAGCATCCTCCCGGCTCGGCGCACTGAAAAAGGACTTCGTGGCGGCCTTGAGGATCGTGTCGCGCGAGGGCTTGAGCGATGCTTTCGCTCATTTGAGCGCGCGGCTCGGTCCCGACCGGATGCTTTTCATGCCCCGCAAGAGCCCGGCGATCATCAGAACCGCAGACCTTTTCATCGTGAGCCTCGAAAAACCGGTCCCGCAATCCGCGGTGCATCAGGCGATCTACAAAGCACGCCCCGATGCCGGTTCGGTGATTCACTTCCATTCGCCTGCCGTCATCCTGCTCAGCGTGGTGGGCCAGACGGTGCAACCGATGCACAATTACAGCGCCATTTTCTACGAAGGGGTGCCGCTGTTCGAGGGCACGGGGCAGGTCGAGTCCGCGGAACGGGCCGCCGAGATCGCGCGGTTGCTCGGCGGCGCCAAGGCGATCATCCTGCGAGGGCACGGTGCCGTAGTGGTCGGGCACAACGTTCCCGAGGCCTGCGTTCTCGCCCTCTACCTCGAAGAATCCGCGCGACTCCAGGCCGAGGCAATGAAGCTCGGGGCTCCGAAATTCATAACCGCCGCAGAAGCGGAAAGGATCGCGCGCCAGACGTTCAATCCCGAGTCGACGCTGAGAGCCTGGGAGCACTTCAAGGCCAAGGCGGCGAGCTGAGAGCGGCCGCTCCTGCGCTCCGGCTTGTTCCGCCGTTCTGGTGTGCTAGCGTGAAAACGAGGGTTTTCGAGCGGGAGCCGCCATGGCAAACAAGCCTGCCAATCGCCTGTTGCACGAGACCAGCCCTTACCTGCTTCAGCACGCGCACAACCCGGTGGACTGGTATCCCTGGGGACCCGAAGCGTTCGCCAAAGCCCGCGCCGAGAACAAGCCGATCCTTCTGAGCATCGGCTACTCCGCCTGTCATTGGTGCCACGTGATGGAGCGGGAGTCGTTCGAGAACGAAGAGATCGCCGCCCTGATGAACGAGCTGTTCGTGAACGTCAAGGTCGACCGCGAGGAGCGGCCCGACCTCGACGAGATCTACATGAGCGCGGTGCAAATGCTCACCGGCAGGGGCGGCTGGCCGATGACGGTTTTTCTCACCCCCGAAGGCAAGCCGTTTTACGGCGGCACCTACTTCCCGCCGGAGGACCGCTACGGCATGCCGGGTTTTCCCCGAATCCTCAAGGCCGTGGCGGCGGCTTATCGCGACAGACCGCGGGAAGTCGGTGAAAGCGTGAGCCGCATCGTTTCCGCCCTGCAGGGCCTTTCCGCCTCCCGGGAAACGCAACGCCCGTTTTCGCCCGACATCATCGCGCGCAGCGTGGAGAAGCTGGCGGAATCCTATGACGCGGAGAACGGCGGTTTCGGTCGGGCGCCGAAATTCCCCCACCCCGGAGTCTACGAGCTGTTTCTCCGCCAGCATCACCACGGCCGCGACCCGCGCCCGCTGGAAATGGTCGTCCACACGCTCGAAAGGATGGCGAACGGCGGCATCTACGATCAGCTCGGCGGCGGCTTCCATCGCTACTCGGTCGATGAAAAATGGCTGGTGCCGCACTTCGAGAAGATGCTTTACGACAACGCACAGCTGGTTCGCATCTACGCTCTCACCTACCGCGCGACCGCAAACGAGCGGTTCCGCGAGGTGATGGAGGAGACCGTCGATTACCTGCTGCGCGAGATGGCTCACCCCGAAGGGGGCTTCTATTCGACACAGGACGCCGACAGCGAAGGGCGCGAAGGAGAGTTTTTCCTCTGGACCGCGGACGAGGTTCTGCGCGTGATCGGAGCGGACCGGGGAGAGATCTTCTGCCGCATCTACGACGTCGGCGACCCCGGTAACTTCGAGGGGAAAAGTATCCTTCATCGGATTCTGAGCCCGGAGCAGGCCGGCAGGTATTTCCGCATGTCGCCGGGCGAGCTGACCGCGCTGCTGGAGGAAGCGAGACGCGAACTGTTCGCGGCGCGCGAGCGGCGCGTCAAGCCTTTCCGCGACGAGAAGATCCTTGCATCCTGGAACGGCCTCGCCCTGTCCGGACTGGCCGAGGCGATCAAGGTCTCGCCCCGGCCGGCCTATCTCGAGGCGGCGCGCCGGACCCGTGAATTCCTCCTCTCGAAGCTCGTCCACGACGGGCGGTTGCTCCACGTCTACAAAGACGGCACCGCCAGGCTCGCTGGCTACCTCGACGACTACGCTTTCCTCGGCCTCGGGCTGCTCGACCTTTACGAGGCGACTCTTGAGCGCTCTTGCCTCGAGCGGGCTGAGGAACTCGCGGAACAGATGGTGAGCGAGTTCTGGGACGAGAGCGAAGGAGCGTTCTTCTACACCGGCCGATCCCACGAAACGCTGATCGCGCGGCCCAAACCCGCGTTCGACGGCTCGATCCCTTCGGGCAACGCCGCCGCAGCGCATCTTCTGCTGCGTCTGTCGTACTATTCCGGCAACACGGCCCACGGGGATAAAGCAGAGCGGGTCCTGCGCTGCTACTATGAGGCCATGGAAAGCCAGCCTTTCGGCTTCGCCCACATGCTCTCAGCTCTCGATTTCCACCTGAAGAAGCCCAAGGAGATCGTCGTGGCGGGGGGGCTGGAGGAGCCGCGAACTCGCCAGTTCCTGGACGGTATCCGCGCGCTCTACCTGCCCAATGCCACGCTGCGTCTTGCTTCGGCCGGAGAGCTTCCGCCAGGAGCGGAGGCGCCGGCGCCGGGAAAGGCCGCGGCGTACGTCTGCCACAATTTCTCCTGTTCCCTGCCGGCGACGGACTGGCCGTCTCTAAAAACGCTGCTGGTTACGTAGTTATCAGCGAGAGACGAGGAACCCGGCCAACGATCCTTCAAACCGTTCAAGCCGTCCGAAGCGGACGGGAATGTTGGACCGTCGAGCTGCGGGAGGTTGAACCCGGATTCCGCAATCGAGAAACAAGGCGAGGCAACCAAAAGGGTTGCCACTCCCAGGCCGCGTCGATCGCGGCTGAAATCCGCTTCGTCACCGTCTCGAACCGGAAACCGCCAAAAGAAACCCTGAAACCGGTATTTCCCGCTTCCGGGCGCTCTTTCAGGCCGTGGCCCACCCGGAAGCGAATCAGGCGGAGGCTTCCGCTTCCTTGCGGGTGATCCTGCTGACGATGCGTTCCAGATCGGAGAACGTGTAATACTCGATCTCGATCTTTCCGCGGGTCGACCGCGCTTTGGGAATCAGCCGAACCCGCGTGCCCAGCAGCCGCTGAAGCTCCTCGACGACGGCGCGCAGATCGGGGTCCACCGCCTGGCTCTGGCGCCGACGGCGACGGCCCGAGAGAAGATTCCGCACCAGCTTCTCCGTTTCGCGAGTAGAAAGACCCTTCGCGATCACCTCGCGGCACGCCGCGATCATCAGCGCTTCCACGTGCAACCCGAGCAGCGCCCGGGCCTGCCCCGCGGGAAGCTTCCCGGAGGCGACCTCTTCCTGGATCTCCGCGGGCAATGATAGCAGGCGCAACGAGTTGGCGATCGCCGGCCGGCTCTTGCCGACCTTTTCCGCCATTTCCTCCTGGCTCCACTGAAACTCCTCCTGGAGGCGGCGGTACCCGTTCGCTTCCTCGATCGGATTGAGGTCTTCGCGCTGGAGATTCTCTATGAGCGCGAGCTGCAGCGCCTCGTGGTCGCTCGCCTGGCGAACCACGACCGGAACCTGCGTCAGCCCCGCGCGCATCGCGGCACGCCACCGGCGCTCGCCAGCGATCAGCTCGAAGCCGCTGTCTTTCGGGCGAACCACGAGCGGCTGGATGATTCCCTGATTCCGGATCGAAGCGGCCAGCTCTTCCAGGGTGGCTTCGTCGAAGGCGCGGCGCGGTTGAAACGGGCTCGGCGTGATGCGGTCGATCGCGACCTGGAGGGGGGCTCGCTGGCCCGGCTCTTCCACTCGTGGTTCAGGCGCGCCGGGAATCAGCGCGCTCAGGCCTTTACCTAATCCCCTTTTCGGCAGTGACATCCATTTCTCCACGACCGAGCAACTCCTTGGCAAGCGCCAGATAATCCTGCGCGCCGGTGCACAACGGATCGTACAGGCAAATGGGCTTGCCGAAGCTCGGGCTTTCGCTCAACCGCACGTTTCGACGGACGATGGTCCGAAAAAGCTTGTCGGGAAAATGCGCTCGAATCTCCTCCACCACCTGATGCGACAACCGGTTTCGCCCGTCGAACATCGTCACCAGGATCCCTTCCAGACGGAGAGACGGATTGAGGCTCCGCTGAACCAGGCGCAACGTGTCGAGCAGGGCCCCGAGTCCCTCGAGGGCGTAGTACTCGCTCTGAATCGGCACCAGGAGGGAGTCGGCCGCCGTAAGCGCATTGAGCGTCAACAGCCCGAGAGACGGCGGGCAGTCGAGCAAAATGAAATCGTAAGCGCCCCGCATCGGGCCCAACGCCTCTTTCAGCCGATATTCCCGCCGGTCCGCCACCGCCAACTCGACTTCGGCGCCAGCGAGGTCCGTGGTTGCAGGCAAAAGAAAAAGCTGGGGTATCTCCGTGGGGGAGACCACCTCGCCAAGCACGCGGTTGCCGCAGAGAACGTCGTACACCCCCCCTTCAGTGCGACCCCGAGAAAATCCCAGCCCCGTTGTGGCGTTACCCTGGGGGTCGAGGTCGACGATCACCGTGCGCTTCCCTTCGACGGCAAGCGCTGCCCCGAGATTGACCGCTGTGGTGGTTTTCCCGACGCCTCCCTTTTGATTGGCTACTGCGATGAGCTTGCCAAAAATCATAATAAAATCAATAACTTAACTGAAAGTGCCTATTACTTTTTATCACAGATGGTCACTGAATAAAAGAAAATTCTTCACGTTTCACGTGAAACGGCAGCAATCGTCACCGGCAAACCCGATTACCGTCGCCTCAGATGGACGGAAAGCAGCGAGATCGCAGCTGGCGTCACACCAGAGATCCTGGACGCCTGTCCCAGAGACCTCGGTCGAATTTTGCTGAGCTTTTCCTGAACCTCTCGGGAAAGACCTTGAATGCTGGAGAAGTCGAAATCTGCCGGAAGCGCAACCGACTCCATCTTGCGAAAACGGCCGACCAGCTCCATTTGTCTCTCTACGTATCCGGCGTACTTGATTTCGACTTCGGCCTGGAGAGCGATGTCGAGTTTTAACGAGGCAAGCGCCGGAGCGAAAAGCTCGGCGAGGTTTGTGAGCGAGATCTCGGGACGCTTGAGCAGCTGGTCCAGCGAGACCGGACTCCGCAACGGCGCGGACCCCAGAGCCTTGAGCTTTGAGTTGGTCTCGTTCGTGGGACGGATTTGCGTATTGCGAAGATAATCCAGCAGGCGTTCCATAGCTGCTTTTTTGTCGGCCAGCCGACGGTACGCCGCCCCGCTTACCAGCCCGATCCGGTAGCCGATTTCGGTCAAGCGAAGGTCCGCGTTGTCCTCGCGCAGCAGCAGTCGATACTCGGCCCTTGACGTGAACATCCTGTAGGGTTCACCGTCCGTCCCTTTGGTCACCAGGTCGTCGATGAGGACTCCTATATAAGCCTGGTCCCTTGACAGCACCAGCGGAGGCTCGGCGCGCAAGCTCAATGCGGCGTTGATGCCGGCCATCAGCCCCTGTGCAGCTGCCTCTTCGTACCCGGTCGTCCCGTTTATCTGACCGGCGTGGTACAGGCCGGCAACGAGCTTGGTTTCGAGAGAAGGATAGAGCTGAAGCGGGTCGACGTAATCGTACTCGATCGCATACCCAGGCCTCATGATTTCGGCCTTTTCCAGACCCTCGATCGAGCGCACGAAGGCCAGCTGAACGTCAAGCGGGAGACTGGTCGAGAGCCCGTTTGGATAGAGTTCCACCGTGTCGAGCCCTTCTGGCTCCAAGAAGATCTGATGTCTGGGCTTGTCGGCGAAACGAACAACCTTGTCTTCAATGGACGGGCAATAGCGCGGGCCACGGCTCCTGATCACCCCGGAATACATGGGTGATCTGTGTATCGCCGACCGTATGATCTCGTGAGTCCGTTTATTGGTGTATGTGATATGGCACGGGACCTGCGGCTGTACGATAGAATCGCTGGAGAAAGAAAACGGCGTGGGTTTTTCGTCTCCGTACTGAATCTGTAGCCCGGAATAATCCACCGTCCTTGAATCGAGCCTGGGACAGGTGCCGGTTTTCAGCCGGCCGAGCTTGAAGCCCAGCTCAGCCAGCGACCCGCTCAAGCCCTGAACTGCAAAATCGCCGGCTCGCCCTGCCGGATAGTTCCGGTCGCCAATGTGAATCAACCCCTTCAAGAACGTTCCGGTCGTAAGGACGACCCTTGCCCCCAGGAATACTTCTCCGATTTGCGTTTCTACACCCTTAACACGGCTACCTTCCACGATCAGCTTCTCGACGCTGCCCTGTCGCAGAGTCAGGCCCGGACAGCTCTCGACCACACGCTTCATCCG
Organism: Candidatus Zixiibacteriota bacterium; assembly: GCA_035574315.1. NCBI lineage: Bacteria > Pseudomonadati > Candidatus Zixiibacteriota > Candidatus Zixiibacteriota bacterium. Next base: position 154,157 of record DATLYW010000031.1, on the reverse strand, counting down.
CTGCCGGTAAAGAGCCTTGTCCGCCTGCGCCCGCGACGCCCTTACGGCAGGACCTTTTTTCGTGTTGAGCGTGCGAAACTGTATCCCGGTTTCGTCGATCGCCCGCGCCATTTCGCCGCCGAGGGCGTCGATTTCCTTGACTAGGTGTCCCTTGCCGATCCCTCCGATAGCGGGGTTGCACGACATCTGACCGATGTGGTCGAGGTTCAATGTGAGCATCAGGGTCTTGCAACCCATTCGTGCGGCGGCGAGCGCCGCCTCTATGCCGGCATGGCCTGCGCCTACGACGATCACGTCATACTGGCTGCTATTCATGTTTCACGTGAAACGTATAGCTCGACCGTTACCACAGCGACCGACGGGGGTTAGAGGCTATCAAAGGGGCCCCGTTGTCGAGCCTATAAGTCAAAGGGTGCCCCTTGAACAGGGAGCACACGGCCGCCCGAAGGCTTCCAAGTCGCGCTCACCCCCGAGCTCCTCAACAAAACGCCAACGGTATTTACACTCAATATACTATTTCCCAATACAAAATTGTGTAAAAATATGTTCTAAAATATCCTCTGTCGTCACTTTGCCGATGATCTCTTCGAGGCTTTCCATCGCCTGCTGGAGATCGATCGAAGCCAGTTCCGGCGGATTGCCGCTACCGAGAACAGCGAGCGCCCTATCGAGAGAAGCCGCGCTCCGAGCGAGAGCCGCCTGGTGACGGGCGTTGGTGATGACAACCGGCGTTTGTGGCGCCGTGCCCAGAAGGAGCTCGCGCAAGCCGTGCTTGAGATCGTTAATGCCCTTACCGTACCTCGCCGAGACGTAGTAGCAGCGCGCGTTTCCCGCCGCCTGCATTGCAGCGTCGGCGGACCAGACTTGCTCAAGATCACACTTGTTGATCGCAAGCAACGCTTTCTTGCATCTTATGCGCTCCAGGAGCGCGTGGTCCTCGTCCGTGAGCGGAGCCGAACCATCGAGCACCAGCAGAATGGCATCGGCTTTCGAGATGTGTCGCAACGAAAGCTCAACACCGACCTTCTCCACCTGGTCCTCGGTCGGCCGAATGCCGGCGGTATCCCACAAGACGACCGGCAGCCCGCCCAGGTTCATCGAGTCCTCGATGACATCCCGCGTCGTTCCCGGCACGGCAGTGACGATGGCCCGATCCTCGCCGAGAAGGGCGTTCAGCAAGCTCGATTTGCCGACGTTCGGTCGGCCGCATATGCATACTGCAGCGCCCTCTCGAAAAAGCTTGCCCCACTGGTAACTATTTGAAATAAGCTTGATTTTCTCTCTAAGCCCATTGATCTTCGCGTGCAGCTCGGGCGCCCCGAGAAGCTCGATCTCTTCCTCGGCGAAGTCGATTGCGGCCTCCACCTCCGCCATGATCGCCAGCAACTCCGCGCGCAGCTCCTCGACGTAGACCGACAGCCCGCCCCGCGCCTGGCTTAGCGCCAGCGACGCTCCCTCGGCGGTGCGCGCGCGGATCAGGTCGAGAACCGCCTCGGCCTGACTGAGATCGAGCCGGCCGTTCAGAAAGGCCCGGCGCGTGAACTCGCCGGGCTCTGCATGGCGCGCCCCGGCTGCGAGCACTACTTCCAGCACGCGGCGACTGACCCAAGGCCCGCCGTGACAATGGATCTCCACCACGGTTTCGCCTGTGTAGCTGCGCGGCTTGCGCATCACGGTGAGCAGCACGTTGTCGACGATTTCCTGCGAGCCGGGGTCCTTCAGGACCCCGTAGTAAAGACCGTGCGAGCGGAGCCTGCCGTTTCCTCCCGCCTGGCGGACGAAGACTTTATCGGCGATGACCTCGGCGTCGGGCCCGCTCACCCGGATGATCGCAATCGCCCCTTCGCCTGGAGGGGTGGCGATCGCCGCGATGGTATCCTCTACGTACATCGGCGGACCGAACTATCTTAACAACGTCCAGGCTCAAGGCAATACAAACGTCGGACCCGCCGGGGCCCGTTCACTCACCGAACGGTCTGGAGATGAACCGCGAGCTCCTCGCTTCCGGTCCAGGAGAATTCCCGGAGGGCTGTGGGGTCGACCTCCACGCCGAGACCCGGCCTCGCTCCGACCGCCATCGTGCCCCGGTCTACTTTCATGGGCTCGCGCAAGAGAGCGGTGACAAGCGGGTTGTGAGTGATGTCGAGCTCCATCGGAAGGGTGCAGGGGTCCAGGGCTGCAGTGAGCTGGAGACTGGCGGCGAGCGCCACGCCGTCTCCCCACGTGTGCAACGAAAGGCCAAGTCCATGCTTCATCGCCAGCGAGGCAACCTTGCGGACCTCGGTGATCCCGCCGACGCGCGCCACATCGGGCTGAAGATAATCGATCGCCCCGCGCACGACGAAGTTCTCGAACGCAAAACAGGTGTGAAGATTCTCGCCTACCGCAATCGGCACACCCCCCGCGCGTCGCAGGCGTGCATGGCCCTCGATGTCCTCCGCGAACAACGGCTCCTCGAACCAGACGACGCCGGCTTCGGCGAATGCCCGCGCCGCCGTTAGCGCGGCCCCGTTGCTGTATCCCTGGTTAGCGTCAACCATCAGCGGATATTCGTTGCCCAGCTCGGACCGGACCGCGCCTACGATCCGGATGTCCCGTTCCAGGTCGAAGCCCACTTTGATCTTGATCCCCGCAAATCCTTCCCCGGCGAGCCGGCGAGCTTTCGCGGCGACCTCCGCCGGCTCCTCGGGATAGAGCGCGGTTGCGTAAACCGGGACACGGTCGCGCCGTTTGCCGCCGAGCAGCTCATAGAGCGGGACTCCGCGCGACTTCCCCGCGAGATCCCAGAGCGCCATGTCGACCCCGCTCAACGCAACCACACCGACGCCTCGCGTGCCGAATTCCTTGTGTCCCCCGCGAATGTAAGCCCGCTCCCAGACCGCATCGATATCCGCCGGATTCATGCCGACCACCAGCGGCTTGATCACCCGAGCGACGATCACCTCGACGAGCTCCCCGTTTCCCGAACAGGAGCCGATGCCCGTCAGCCCTTCATCCGTCAGCACCTGCACGAGCGTGGTCGAGCGATACCGGCGGAGCCCGGATCGCGTGGTCATGCGGTGCCCCTCCGGGATCGGGGCACGCAGTCGAATCGTCCGAACGTCGGTGATCCTCATTCTCCTCAGAACCTCGTTGATACGCCGACATCCGCTCCCAGAGCGAGCGGCGACCCCCGGAGCAGCGAAGACGAACGAAAATAAAGCCTTGGCGGCTTCGAAAGCCCGGCGGTGTCGTCGAGCACCGGTTTCATTTGAAGCAACCCGACCGAAACCTTGCTCAGAGGCACCGACTCATCGTCCTGGCTCAGAAATGGCTGCCTCTCGCTTCCCGAGTCAGCTCATCTCCCAGAATTCCCCCTCGATGGTCGTCCCGTCCACCACGACAAAGTCGTTTTCCTCCTCCGTTCTCCTGTTGCCCTCGACATCGACGCGGACGAACGCCGGGCTGCCTTTCTTCGCGCTCACGCGCAGGAGCGCAAGCGGACGGTCGCCGCTGTTTTGAAAATAGTAGTAATGGTTCTCCGGTAACAGGATTCCCTCGCCTTTGTTCAGGACCGTCGGCCGATCGTCCTTGTCATAAAACGTCGCCTGTCCATCCACGACCACGAAGATGTGATCCTCCCCGGGGTGCGTATGGAGCTTGTTTTTCCGCCCTACGCAATAGTAGTTAAGGCCCACGTTGATGTGCTCTGTCCTCGCCAGGGGTATGTGACTCCGCCCTCCGGTGATGCGCGGCGTCCTCAGCTTGAACGTCGAAGCTTCCATGATGTGCTCCTCCTCATGCCGCTTTCCTATATCGCAGCCCTTCGACGTTGAAAAGAAGCTGGTGCTGGTTTATGGTGGGCCCACTTCGCCGCTCGAAGGGGACTATCATGGCCCGCATCGGCCTTTGCTTCGTCAGCCCGGCCCCGTTGACCAAATTCGACGCCGCCCTCGAAATGGCAAAAGCCTGCGAGCCCCTGGGGCTCGACTCCTTCTGGAGCATCGATCGGATCGCGTACGACAATCTCGAGCCGCTCACGCTTCTGGCGGCAGCCGCCGCTGTTACCGAAAAGATCCGCCTCGGCACGTCGGTCCTGCTCGCCGCCACGCGCCACCCTGTGCACCTTGCAAAGATCGTCGCCACACTCGATTTTCTCTCCCGCGGCCGGATCACGTTGGGGATCGGCTTTGGAAGCCGCGAGAACGACTTCCGCTCCGTCGAGATACCGTTTACAGACCGCGGCAGCAGGGCGGTGGAACAGGTACGCTTGATCAAACGGCTCTGGACGGAGGAAAACGTCACGCACCACGGGAGGTTCTACCGCGTCGAGAACCTGACTATCGGACCGAAGCCGCTCCAGAAGCCGCATCCACCGATCTGGACCGGGGGGAGTTCCGAAACCGCGCTCAAGCGCGCCGGCACCTGGGCCGATGGCTACATCTGCGGGAGCTCCGCGATCGCCGATTTTCCGGCGGTCTGGGAAAAGGTGGCAGCCTACGCGCGCGCCGCGGGCCGGGATCCCGAAAGCATAGAACGAGCCGCGCTGACCTTCATCGCCATCGACGACCGCAAGGACCGCGCGATAGCCCGGCTCGAGGCCTACCTCACGCGCTACTACGGGCGGGTGCGCGGCGAGGTCGACAAGACCTATCCGGCCGGCGCGCCCCGAGAGTGCGCCGCGGGACTTGCCGCTGCCTTCGCAAAAGGCCTGCAAACCCTGATCGTCGGCCTTGCCGATCCCGACCCCCGCCAGGTCGACCTCTTCGGCGAAAGGGTATTACCCGAGCTCAAAAGCCTGCTTTCCGGCCGCAGTTGAGCGCCGGCTACTTCGACGCCTTTAGGAAAGGCGCCCAGTTCCATTCGAAGTTCGGGTCCGAATAGGCCTGGGGCGGCATGAGGGAGGTGAGACCGCGCTTTGCCAGCTCGGCTTCGAACTTCTCGCGGATCCACGGATCCTCGTTGACGTACTCGATTTGATCCTTCGCCCGGTCCTCGATCTTTTCGGCATGGCCGTGGAACTGCATCGGCGGATGCAGGGCGAGGTAGCGCGCAGGCTCGGCCCCGGCGTTGAAATGCTGGTGAAACCAGCGGTTGGGCGGCACGAAGCAGCTCGCTTCGTGCCACGGCACGACGACCTTTTCCTTTCCTTCCTCCCACATGATCGAGTAGCCTTCGCCGGCGGGAATCACGATTACCCGTCCCGGGCCATGGCGATGGGCTTTCTTGTAGAGCCGGGCGTCGAACACCGACATGTGGCAGGACATTTCCGAATCGGGAAACTGGATGTAGACGCTCCGCCCCCCGGCCCCGCGCCGGGCGTTGGCGTCGAGCTTGTCCCAGGCCCGCATATCGGGGAAGAAATTGCCGTACCAGTAGGCGCGGCGCCCCCAGGAGCTGTCCAGCCCGGTCTGCTGGATCATCTTGGCTTCCGAGTAGAAATCCACCTCGTTGTGGATGTCCGGCACCTCGTACGGGTTGTTGAAAACGAACCCGGCATCGCGCACGCCCGAGAGGGTGAGCGGGAGGTAGTTGTAGTGCAGCAGGCGCGCCGGCTTATCGCCCTGCATGTTGGTGAGCTGGTGCGTGTAGTGGTGCGGCAGCAGAAACATGCTGTGCTTCTGCCACTCGAAGGTTTTTCGCGGGCGGCTCTCGCCCGACCAGATCGTCGTCAGGCCGCGCCCTTCGACGACGTAAACGATCTCGTCGAGCGCGAACTTGAGAGGCGGAAGCGTCTTTCCGGGCGCGATCTCGGTGACCCGGGCCGAGCTCACCCCCTCCTGTCCCACGAGCTGGATGAAAGCAGAGCGGCACTGCCGCTCGCTCCACCAGCCCAGCTCCAGCGTCCTCAAGTCCTCGATGTAGTAGCCGCGGTGGATGGGAATTCCTTGTGCTTCCATCCACTCGTCGTAGGTGTAGACCTTGCTCCACATCTTTCTTTCGGTCCGCGTCGCCTCAGACATCCTGAGCCTCCTGAACGGCGGTCGAGCGCCGCCGATTTTTCGAACTGCACGAAGCGCGGCGAGGACAGAGCCGGTGCCGACCGGCGCGCGCCCAGGACGGGGGAAGAAGGGCGGCCGGAGCCGGACAACGCCCGCCTGGATCCGGGCCGCCGCGCCCGGCCGGCGCCTTCTCAATCCAGCTTGGTCGCCGGAAACATCAGCGACTTCACCGTCACCGGGATCACCTCGGTGATTCCCAGGCATTCGCCGATGTCGATGTAATCGAGATCGCCGACCTCGATGCCGTCAACCGCGATGACCTCCCGCGGCACGTGGAGCTCGTCTTTGAGCATGGCCCCCAGGGACTTTGCGATATCCAGGTCGAGCGTGAGATAAAGAGGGCAGGAGGGGTCGTCCGCCTCCTCGAGGATCTCGGCGATGCCTTCCGCGATGCGCCGGACCGACTGGTAGTCGGGAACACCGTTCACCGTCAGCGACAGCGCCAGGCCGGACGTGAAGCGCGGCAGATCGAATTTCTGCAGCGCCTGCCTGAGCGCCGCGCTCACCGGCTGCCCGTCGGCGATCGCCGCCCGGATCACCTTGAGGCCGTGGACCGGCAGCGCCGCCGTGGCCGACACGTAGCTCGTGTTCCCGCTCGCCTGAATGGTGTACTCCCCCGCGCCGATGACGGTCGCCCGGATACCCTCCACCGGCTCGCGCAGGACTCCCCGGGGTAGCCTGGCAAGATGTTCCCGCACGCGCCGACCCAGGATCGGCCCGATATCCCCGTAGGAATTGCGGTCCCGATCGTAGACGTGCTCCGAGACTCCCCCCGAGAAGACCAGGTGCTGGACCTGCTCGAGCCCCCGGTAGTTCGTGAACGGCGGCGTGACCATGAGCCTTCTCGCCATCGGCGACTGCGGTCCCCGCTCGATGGTCTCGAACAGCAGCTCCGCCATGTAGGCGCCGAAATCCTCTTTCATCTCATCGCTGAGCTTCTGGCCTAGCTCGATGTCGTGGCCCAGCTCGTGCATCATGATGCGGCCCGCGTCCTCGATGCGCGTGATCCTGTCCTGCTCGTCGAACGCGATCAGCCGCGCGCCGATGTTGATGGAGGCTGTCTGGGTGACGGTCCCGTCTTCGATCAGGGAAAATTTCGTCGTGCCGCCTCCCATATCGACGTTGAGCACGGTCTTGTGCTCCGACCTGGAGAGGTCGACGGCGCCGCAGCCGTATGCCGCCAGCAGCGCTTCGTGGTTGTGGCCGGCGGCGGCGCAGATGAACTTTCCGGAATAGCGGGCGAAAAACTCGACGATCGGCTGCGCGTTCTCCTTCTTGAGCGCCTCGCCGGTGATGATCACCGCCCCGGTGTCCACGTCCTCGGGCCGCAGCCCCGCCTCCTCGTAGGCGCGATGGATGAACCCCGTCACGCGGTCGGTGTCGATTTTCGTCGCCGACAGGTAGGGCGTGAGCATGATCGGCGAGCGGTACAGCACCTCGCGATTGGTCACCTTGAACTTTCCGGACAGCGAAGCGCCCTCGCGCCGCAGCGTGATCTGCGAAAAGATCAGGTGGGAGGTCGACGAGCCGATATCGATGCCCACGCTCTTGAGCGAGAACATCTCCAGGCCTTCGATGTCGGTGACGATCTCACCTTCCTGGATGTCAAACGCTTCCGGATGATCGTGATCGTAAATATCGTCGTGCATCGGCGCCTCGCGGAAACCGTCGTCCTCCTATGGATTCGTGCAGAAAAAGGAATCCCCGCGCATCGGCGGGGACTCCGGATCGATCCTCCCGGGCTTGCGCTCCGGGATCATTGTTTCCCCATGCTCTTGGACCACTCGTAGTCCCGGTTGGTGTAGCACTCCGGCGGCATCTCGCTCTTGATGCCCCGCTTGCCGAGCTCTTCCTCGAACTTCTGGCGGATCCACGGATCCTCGTCGGGGTACTCGATCTGGTCCCGCGCCCGGTCCTCGATCTTTTCGGCATGCCCGTGGAACTGCATCGGCGGGTGCAGTGCCAGGTACCGAGCCATCTCCCCGCCGGCGTTGAAATGTTGATGGAACCATTTGTTCGGCGGCGTCAGCATGCTGCATTCGTGCCACGGGCAAACGATCTTCTCCTTGCCCTCCTCCCACATGATCGTATAGCCCTCGCCCGCGGGAATGACGATGGCGCGGCCGGGGCCGTGCCGGTGTGCTTTCTTGTAAGTCTTGGGCGCGAACACCGACATGTGGGCGGTCAGCTCGGAGTTCGGGAACTGGATGAATACGCTCTTGCCGCCCGCGCCGCGGCGCTCGTTGGCGTCGAGCTTGTTCCAGGCGCGCATATCGGGGAAGAAATTCCCGTACCAGAAAGCTCTCATGCCCAGGCCCTCGTCCGCGTTCTTGGCCTGCACCAGCTTCGCCTCGGAGTAAAAATCCCCGTCCAGCGCGCCGTTTTTCGGCTCGAAGGGGCTGTTGAAATAGACCTCGGGATCGGGCAGCGCCGACATCGCCATCGGCAGGTAGCTGTAGTGCAGCAGCCGCACCGGCTTGTCGCCCTGCATGTTGGTGAAAACGTGGTGGTAGTTGCGCGGCACCAGGAACAGCGAATGTTCCTGCCACTCGAAGCTCTTCTTCGGGCTGTTGCCGCCCCAGACGGTCGTCAAGCCCCGCCCCGAGCAGACGTAGACCAGCTCATCGAGAGCGAACTTGACCGGCGGCAGCGATTTCCCGGGAGCGATTTCGGTCACCCGCGTCGAGGTCACTCCTTCCTGCCCCATGAGCTGAATGAAGGCGGCCTTGCACTGCCGCTCCTCCCACCATTCCAGCTCCACGGTGCGCAGGTCCTCGATATGGTACCCGGTATGGATCGGGATGCCGATGGACTTCATCCAGCGATCGTAGGTGAACTCCTTGCTCCACATCGTGATGACGGGTTCCTGTTTTGCCGCCGTCGCAGCCATAGCGTTTCCCTCCTGATCTTCCAGACTATTTCCGCCCTTCGCGGTTTGCAACCCGCAGCTCCACGACCGCCCAGCGCTGCACGGCCTGGGCTGCCGCGTACTCAGGGTCGTCGGGATTCAACTGCTGCATCCGCCTCTCGGCGCCGTCGCGCGCTTCCCGCGCCCGCTCGACGTCGATCTCCTCGCGGAATTCCGCCGCATCCGCGAGCACCGTCACCGTGTTGTCCAGCACCTCCGCGTATCCGCCCCGGACGGCGAGATAGGTCCTGCTCGCCCCCTGCCTGTAGCTCAGCTCTCCTGGCTCGAGCAGCGACAGGAAGGCGATATGGTCGGGCAGCACCCCGAACTCCCCCAGTGCGCCGGGAGCGGTCACTTCTTCGACCTCCTCGTCCAGCAAGAGCCGGCTCGGAGTGACGACCCGCAATCGGATGCTCTGCGCCATGGGCAGTCCTTACTGCGCCGCCAACCGCTCGGCTTTCTCGAGCGCCTGCTCGATCGTCCCCACCATGTAAAAGGCCTGCTCCGGGATATCGTCGTGCTTGCCCTCAACGATCTCCTTGAATCCCTTGATGGTGTCCTTCAGCTCCACGTAAACGCCCGGAGTCCCGGTGAACGCTTCCGCCACGTGAAACGGCTGCGACAGGAAGCGCTGGATCTTGCGCGCCCGCGCCACGATCAGCTTGTCTTCCTCCGAAAGCTCGTCCATGCCCAGGATCGCGATGATGTCCTGCAGGTCCTTGTACCGCTGGAGGATCAACTGCACGCTGCGGGCGGTCTCGTAGTGCTCGGTCCCGACGATGTGCGGGTCCAGGATCCGGGAGGTCGAATCGAGCGGATCGACCGCCGGGTAGATCCCCAGCTCGGCGATCTGGCGTGACAGCACGGTGGTGGCGTCCAGGTGGGCGAAGGTCGTCGCCGGCGCGGGGTCGGTGAGGTCGTCGGCCGGCACGTAGATCGCCTGAACCGAAGTGATCGAGCCCTTGCGGGTGGTGGTGATTCGCTCCTGCAGCTCGCCGAGGTCCGTGGCGAGCGTCGGCTGGTAGCCGACCGCCGAGGGCATGCGGCCGAGCAGGGTCGAGACCTCCGAGTTCGCCTGCGTGAAGCGGAAGATGTTGTCGATGAACAGCAACACGTCCCGGCCCTCTTCGTCGCGGAAGTACTCCGCAAGCGTCAGCGCGGTGAGCGCCACCCGCGCGCGGGCCCCGGGAGGCTCGTTCATCTGGCCGTAGACCAGCGCGGCCTTGTTGATGACGCCGGACTCCTTCATTTCCAGCCAGAGATCGTTGCCCTCGCGCGTGCGTTCGCCGACTCCTCCGAACACCGAGTAGCCGCCGTGCTTCATCGCGACGTTGTTGATCAGCTCCATGAGGATGACCGTCTTGCCCACGCCGGCGCCCCCGAACAGCCCGATCTTTCCGCCGCGCGCGTAAGGGGCGAGCAGGTCGACGACCTTGATCCCGGTCTCCAGCGCCTGAACCTTCGTTTCCTGGTCGACGAACTCCGGGGTCGGCCGGTGGATCGGGTAGTACTTTTTAGCCTTGATCGGCTCGCCTTCGTCGACCGGCTCCCCGATCACGTTCAGAACCCTGCCGAGCGTCTCTGCCCCGACCGGCACCGTGATCCCGGCTCCGGTGTCCATCACCTCCATGCCGCGCACCAGCCCTTCGGTCGTGTCCATGGCGACGCAGCGGACCGTATTCTCCCCCAGGTGCTGGGCCACTTCGAGCACCAGATTCCACGGCTGATCCCCGATCGCGGGGTTGGTCACCCTGAGCGCGTTGTAGATCGGCGGGATCGCGCCGTCGGAGAACTCCACGTCGATCACCGCCCCCAGGACCTGGGTTATCTTCCCCGTGTTCATGACACCGGTTCCTCCGTTCCCTTCTTCACTTCAAAGCCTCCGCTGTGCCGACGATCTCCATCAGCTCCCGCGTGATGGAAGCCTGGCGCGCCCGGTTCATCTGCAGGGTCAGGGCAGCCATCATCTTGGAAGCGTTGGTGGTCGCCGAATCCATGGCCGTCATGCGCGCACCGTGCTCGCTCGCGGTCGCCTCCAGCAGCGCGCGCTGGATTGCGATTGCAGTGACCCTCGGAAGCAGGCTCGCGAGCAGGGCCTCGAGCCCCGGCTCGTAGAGATACTCGGTCAGCTGGTCCGGCTGGGCGGCGCCGCCGACCGCCATCGGCAGCAGCTTTTCCAGCGTCGGGATCTGGGATAGCGCCGAGCGGAAGCGAGCGTAGAGCAGGTACACGGCGTCGGTCTCTCCCGAAATAAAGCGCCCGATCAGCTTCGATGCGATTTCCGCCGCCAGCGCTTCCGCCGGCGTCGCCAGGACGTTCAGGTAGCGATCGGCGAATTGCGCGCCGCGCCGGCGAAAGTAATCGGCCCCCTTGCGTCCGACCGCGACCAGCCGGATCTCCTTGCCCGCTCCTTCGCGCCGCGCAAACGCCTCTGCCGCGCGGATCAAATTGGCGTTGTAGCCGCCGCACAAGCCCCGGTCCGACGTGAAAAGCACGAGGTCGATCCGGGCCTCCTCGCGTGCCCGCAAAAGCGGATGCGCCTCGGCCGGCAATCGCGCCGCCACGTTGCGCAGCAACTCGGCCATCTTCTCGGCGTAAGGGCGCGCGGCCACGGCCGCCTCCTGCGCGCGGCGCAGCTTGGCAGCCGAGACCATTTTCATCGCCTTGGTGATCTGCTGCGTGTTGCGAATGGAACCGATGCGCTTTCGTATCGCCTTGAGCGTCGCCATCGCCGGAAAAAAATCGGGTCTCTGCTTTCTGTCTCCTAGTCGACCAAAAACACGGAGCCGCAGCTATGCCTTGAACAACGATTTGAACTCTTCGAGCGCCTTGTTGATCTTGGCCCTCAGGTCGCCGTCGAGCTCCCGCTTTTTCAGAATGTCGGCAAAGATATCCGGGTGCCGCGATTCCACGAACGCGTACAGCTCCTGCTCGTAGCGCTTGAGCGCGGTGACCGGCAGGTGGTCGACGAAGCCGTTGGTGCCGGCATAAATGATCAGGATCTGTTTCTCGACCGGCAGCGGCTCGTACTGGCCCTGCTTCAGCAGCTCCACCAGCCGGCTGCCGCGGTTGAGCTGGCGCTGCGTGGCCTGGTCCAGGTCGGAGCCGAATTGGGCGAAGGCCGCCATCTCGCGATACTGGGCCAGCTCGAGGCGCAAGGTGCCCGCCACCTGTTTCATCGCCTTGATCTGGGCGTTCCCGCCGACGCGCGACACCGAAATGCCGACGTTGATCGCAGGCCGAACGCCGGAATAGAAAAGATCGCTCTCGAGAAAAATCTGTCCGTCGGTAATCGAGATGACGTTGGTGGGAATGTACGCCGATACATCGCCCGCCTGCGTCTCGATGATCGGCAGCGCCGTCAACGAGCCTCCGCCGCGCGCGTCGCTCAGCTTCGCCGCCCGCTCCAGCAGGCGCGAGTGGAGGTAGAAAACGTCCCCCGGGTAGGCCTCGCGGCCCGGCGGCCGGCGCAGCAGCAGCGACAGCTGCCGATACGCGACGGCATGCTTCGAGAGGTCGTCATAGATCACCAGGGCGTGGCCGCCGTTGTCGCGGATATATTCCCCCATCGTGCAGCCGCTATATGGCGCGATGTACTGCAGCGGGGCGGCTTCGGAGGCCGTCGCGGAAACCACGATGGTGTAGTCCATGGCGCCGGTTTCCCGCAGCTTGTCGACCACCTGGGCCACGGTAGAGCGCTTCTGGCCGATGGCCACGTAAATACACGTCACATTACCGTTTTTCTGGTTGATGATCGTGTCGATCGCCACCGCCGTCTTGCCCGTCTGGCGGTCGCCGATGATCAGCTCCCGCTGCCCCCGCCCGATCGGGATCATGGCGTCGATCGCCTTGAGCCCCGTCTGCAGCGGCTCCTTGACCGGCTGGCGGGCGACGATTCCGGGAGCCTTGATCTCGATGCGGCGCCGCTCCCGGGTCTCGATCGGACCGCGGCCGTCGATCGGCTCGCCGAGCGCGTTGACCACGCGGCCGACCAGGGCGGAGCCGACCGGGACCTCGGCGATTCTGCCGGTCCGTTTGACCGTGTCCCCTTCCTTGATCAGATGGGTTTCGCCGAACAGCGCCGCGCCGACGTTGTCCTCCTCGAGATTGAGCGCAACCCCGAAAATGCCGTGGGGAAACTCGAGCAGCTCGCCCGCAGCGACTTTGTCCAGGCCGTAGATGCGCGCGATCCCGTCGCCGGTGGACAGCACCGTGCCGATTTCCTGGACATCAACCGCCTTTTCGTAATCCCGGATTTGCTCTTTGATGATACGGCTGATTTCCGCTGTTCCGATCTCCATAGTCGCTCCTTAGTAGCCCCGCGCTATACGCTGCTTCATTTTTTCCAGCTGGTTGCGGACGCTGCCGTCGTAAACGGTCCCCTCCATCTCGACCACGAGACCGCCGATCAGCTCGGGGTCGGTACGTTCGTGGAGGATCACCTGCTTGCCGCAAAGCCTGCTCAGACGCTCGCTCAGGCGCTCCAGCAGTCCCGCCGACAGCGGGGCGCTGGCCCGAACCGTGGCTTCCACCCGTCCCCTGGCCGCGTTCAGCAACCGACGGTAGCTGGCGACCATCGACGGCAGATAGGCGAGCCGGTCCCGCTCCAGCAGAAGAGCGAGGAAATTCACCGTAAGCGACGATAGCTGAAGGCTTTTGCCCACCTCCAGCAGGATCCTCCGGCGGCGCCCGATCTCGAACGCAGGGTTGTTGAGCACGTTTTGAAGCGGCGTGCCCCTGTAGACGCTCAGGAACCGATCGATCTCCTCGCCGACCGCCTCTTCCCGGCCGCCCTCCCGAGCCAGCTCGAACAGCGCCTTCGTATACCGGCGACTGAGGCTGCCTTCGATCATCTGACCTGCCCGATCTCTTGCATGAAATCCTCAACCAGGCGCTCGCGATCGGCCTCGGACATGTGCTGCTCGATCAGCGTGCGCGCCGTCGCTGCGGCACGTTCCGCCATCTCGCTGCGGATCTGCTGTCGCGCGACCTTGACCTCCTGTTCCCCCAGGAACCGCGCGTCCTCCCGGATCTTGGCCGCCAGCGCCGTCGCCTCGTTCAGCAGCCTGGCCTTTTCACGCTCGCCGTCGGTGCGAAGGGACGCCTGCAGGGCAGCGGCCTCCTCGCCCAGACGCGCCAGACGGGAGCGATACTCCGCCAACGCCGCCTCCGCCCGCTGTTTGCTCTCGGCTGCGTCCTCGAGCGCGGCCGAGATTTCCTCTCGCCGGGTTCTAAGATAGTCGAGGACCAGGGGCAATGCATAGTAGGCGAGAACGCCCGCGTAGAGAAGAAAATTGATCGCCGGAAAAAGGATCCCTCCGGGCGATGGCTCGTGCGCTTCTCCTGCAGCCGACGCCCACGCAACGGCTCCTCCGAGAACGCCCAGGAACGTCACCCGACCCTCCTCCCGAGCACCTTGCTTGCCATTTCTCGGGCCACCAAATCCGCCTCGGCCGCGGCGATCGCCCGCTCCCGCTGCATCTGCTCGTGCAGCTCCCGGCGTATGCGTTCCAATGTGGCCGCGGCCTCCCGCCGCGCCTCGGCGATGATCCGTTCGCGCTGCTCGCGCCCCTCCTGCACCACGGCATCCCGGGCGGCCGCTCCCGCCGCCTGGGCCTGGGCGATGCGCTCTTCGTACTCGCCCTTCAGCCGCGCCGCCTCGCCCGCCAGACGGTTCGCTTCCTGCTCGGTCCCGGAGGTCCTGCGTTCGCGCTCCTCCAGCACGTGCAGATACGGGCGAAAAAGAAGCCGGCTCAGGACGACCCACAGCAACAGGAACAACAGGATCTGATAGATGATGCTCTGATCCAACGAGATCATAGGGTCATTGCCTTGTGCGCTTGCCGAAACCCGCGTCGACCCGGGCGCTCGAGCAACCCGAGCCCGCCAAATTACTGCTTCAACAGCGATCTATTCAGGAACGCAGGACGTGAGAACGTGGATGAACGGCGAAGGCTATCGATCAGAATCGGCTTGCGGTCCGATCTTCTGACCGGCCACAGCCTTTTCGGCACTCATACTTTGCGACGTCGCGACTCCACCTTTTTCCCTTCCCGCTCCCATGGAGCAGTCACCATCGAATACCACGCCCTCTGTGATGATCAACCGCGGGGTGGCGATATTGCCGAACAGCCGCGCCGGCGCCGCCAGCTCTATCTTCTCCTTGGCGGACACATTTCCTTCCACCTTGCCACGGATAATAACCACATGACCGGAGATCTTGGCCCGCACCTCGGCACCTTCTCCAATGGTCAGCGTGCCGTGACATTGGATCTCCCCATCGACGTGCCCGTCGATCCGGGCCGCCCCTTCGAAAACCAGCTGACCGCTCACCCGGCTTCCTTTATAAAGGTGGCCGACAACGGGCGGTTCGGAGGGCTTAGGTGCAGGTTCGGGTCTCGGAGCCGAAGCGGCTGGGGACGGGGCTACTGCTTCCGGAGCCGGCTTCGCCGCTTCGGGAGCCTTTTCCGGCTCCCTCTCCACGCTCTTGCTCGTCCCTGGGCTTCGATCGAACCAAGCCATAGAGAGACCCCCTTGTCGCGGCAAATTGGTCTATAGCATCCACCAACCTCGTTGTCAAAAGTGCCTTTCGGTCCTTAATTATAAAGGTCCCCTGGAGGGCGCCCGGGCCCGGGCTCAAGGGCCGCTTGACCGCCGTGCCGTCCGTCGCATATATGCTAAGCGGCAGTCAACAGGTAATCATGGTCCGGTTGCCTGTTCGGGCTGCTTGAACGCTTCGACGCGGCCTGAAGCCCTGTGGGTGCAACCACGACGGGTCGTGACCCTCGCTACGAGGGATAGCCTGCCCAAGGAGACCTTATGGGTTTTTCAATGCTGACGATCGCTTCCCTGCTTTTCCTGGCTCTCCGCTCGGGGGCGGCCAGCGCCGAGCCGGTGCGCGCGGGATACCCGTCTCCCAACGTCCAGTTTCTCCCCGCTTTCGTGGCCCTGGAGAAAGGGTTCTACCGCAGCGAGGGGCTGGAAGTGGAGCTGGTATCGGTCCGCTCGGCGATCACGGCGGTCCAGGCGCTGATCGGGAACCAGATGCAGTTCGTTTTGACGATCGGGCCCCAGATGCCGGCGATCTGGGAGGGCACCGACATCGTCTTGCTGGCCCAGCAGGTCGGCCGGCCTACCTTTTCGATGATCACGACAACCGACATCCAGAAAGTCGGCGACCTCAAGGGCAAGAAAATCGGCGTGAGCTTCGGCGGCTCGACGTTCGCGGGCACCAAGGCGCTGCTCGAGCTGCACAGGCTCACCGACAAGGACGTCCAGTATGTCAACATCCCCGGCAGCGGGCCCAAAGTGGCCGCGTTGAAGCAAGGCATCATTGCCGCGGCGCTGCTGGCGCCGCCGTCCGACTACGTCGCCGTGAAGGCGGGCTTCAAGAGGCTGGTGAATCTCGCGGACGTTTTCAGAGATACCGCTTTTACCGGCCTGGCGGCAACCGGCAGAACGGTAAAGGAAAATCCGCGGCTGGCCAGAGGAATGGTTCGCGCAATCGTCCGAGGGGTGTACCATACGCGCGACAATCCCGAGGACGCGATCCAGGTGATGATGAAGCACCTGCGAATGGAGCGCGACGCGGCGGCCGACGCTTACGAGCTGATTCGCGAGTCCTTGAATCCCATTCCCACCGAAAAGGGCGTGGAGCTGATGGCGCAATGGCAGGCGGTGGCGCTCAACACCCGGCCGAAGCGCCGCCCCGCGGAATACATGAACCTCACCTTTGTCAACGACGCCGTACGCGAGCTCGGGCGGAAATAATCGGGATTTCGACAAAGCCGCGGCAACCCCGGAGCGGCAAAGACGCTGAAACCGCAAAATTTCAACGTCTTGACGCTTCGAGACCCTCAGCGCCCTCTCGCGCACTGGCTGTCATCCGGGCAGCCCCATCGAACCTTGCTCGGAGGCGCCCACCCATCGTCTTCGCTGCGGAGGGGCTGCTCCTCGCACCCGCTCAACTCGAGGCGCCGAGCCGCGCTAACAGGAAACTCTCGAGGTAGAGAACGCCGGTGAGCGCGGCCATCGTCTGCAAAATCAAGGGCGTTATCTCGCGGACCCAACGAAGCGGCGTGTAATGGTGGTCGACGTCCCGCCGGATGAAGGCATAGGCCACCACGGATTGCGCCGAGCCGATATGCGTCCAGCAGCCTCCCAGCGCATAACCGGCGATCTGCGCCAGCGCGAAGAGGCGCAGAATCGAGACATCGAGGTCGCGCAGGGCCCGCGAGGCGAAATCGGCCACGACGTTGTTGTCCAGAATCGCCGACAGGAAGGTGGAAGCCAGAAACTGGGCGAAGGCGACGTGGCCGGGACCCAAGGTCTCGATCCCTCGATGGATGAGGGCCTGCACCTGATCGAAAAAACCCGCCCTTGCGAGCAGCGTAATCGAGAAGAACAGCGGAAACAAAAAATAATACTCGGCGTACTCGTGCGCCGCCTCGCGCAGCGCCAGTGCCCGCATGTTGGGAATCCTCACGATCCCCAAAACCGCCACCGCGAAACCGGCGAACGAGGCCAGGAACAGAGGCACGTCGTGATCGATTCCGTGCCAGACCAGCATGCCGATGAACGGCGCCAGCGCCAGCGCACCGGTTCGCTGGGCAAACCGCCGGCGGCGGGCGGAGGCCGACAGCGCCCTGGCCACCGCGCCCTCGGCCGCGCGCGCGCCGGCACGATCGCCGGCCGCTCGCTGGACGTAGTGGCGATCGAGCGCACCGGCGAGATCTTCCGTGACGAAATGGCCGAGCAGGCGCTGTCGAACGGCGGGCGGCACTTCCTCCAAAACCAAGGCTTCCCCGAGAGAAAGGCCGCGGTGCAAGCGCTCCAGGACCGCTTCGGTTTTGTCGCCCAGCTCGGCCGCGTGGCTCTCTACGAGCTCGAGCGGCGTCAGCACCTCGCCGTGGCGCATCGCCTGAATGAACCGCACGTCCGCCGCGTTCGCTTCCAGTATGTCCATCCCGCCCAGGTCGATCACCTGTCCGCGAAAGCGCGACCGCAGCTGATAGGCGACGACGAGATAGCTGGCGATCGCAGCTGGCGCGCAGTAGCGCAGGAAAAACGAGTTGTCGAGAACGGGGTAGAGATTGGCCTTCATGATGAGGTTCGGCGGTTCCCCGTAGGCCAGCCAGATCCCGCACACGGTCGTGACCGCGGTGCACACCATGACCGAATAGCGGATCGACGCGAGCGGCGCTGCTGCCAGCAACAGCACGATCACCAGCGTCCGGCTGCTGAGGCCGATCATGGACACGCCGTCGAGAATCCCCGAGGCGAAAGCGACGACGGCGGTAGCGGAGAGAATCGTGGGGAGCACCGCGCCGCGAAACCGCCGGAGCAATGCGAACGTGATCCCCTCGAGCAAACGGCTCTGCGCGATCACCGCCACGAAGAAGGTCAGCCCCAGAATAAAGAGCATGGTGTCGGCGTGGACGAGATCGTCCAGCCCGCGAAACGACAGAAGGTGGCGCCGCGCCCAGAGCCACCAGCCCTCCGTCGCGATCTCGACGTGCCAGGGCGAGGTACCAAGGCCGCAAAAAGTCGCCCCGATGGGCAGCGCCATTCCGTACGTGAGCGCGTTCTTGTGAACCTGGTACTTGAAGGAGCCGAAAAGAAACAGGCCGAGGATCGTGGCGAACACCTCGAGCGCAAGAAGCCACGCAGGAAGCGGGCTCCATCGGCTCCAGCCCAACAGCAGAAGCGCGGCTGCGGCGCAGGCGAGCAGGAATTTTCTCCCGGACAGGAAGACGGGGTCGGCGACCCGATCGGTGGCAACGGCGGAATCGGCGCTCAAGAGTCGTCGTCCTCCCGCCGAGCCGCCGAAAACGGCGGACGCTGCTTCAGCCCCGCCGCGGCCCGGCCCTCTCCGCAACCTCCCGTCGCTCCCCGCTTCAGGGTCGCCAGCGTATCAGCGACCATTTCCTTTCAGCAGGTCGCGAAATTGCCTGTGGAGCTTTTGTAGCTTCGGCGGGATCGTATACTGGCAGTAGGGCTGCAAGGGATTGTTCGCGTAGTAGTTTCGGTGGTAATCCTCGGCTTCGTAAAACTCGCGCAGCGGCTCCACCGTCGTCACCACCGGCTTGCCGAAAACAGCCGATTGGTTCAACTCGGCGATGAAGCGCTCGGCCTCGCGCCGCTGGCCGTCGTCCGCGTAAAGAATCGTCGAGCGGTATTGCGGGCCGACATCGTTGCCCTGGCGATCCCGCGTTGTCGGATCGTGAGTCGCGAAGAAGACGGCGAGCAGGTCTCGGAAAGCGATCTCCGCCGGGTCGAACTCGATCCGCACCACCTCGGCATGGCCGGTCCGGCCGGTGCAGACCTCCTCGTAGGTCGGATCCGGCGTCTCGCCGCCCGCGTAGCCGGGCGTAACCGCGACCACTCCACGCAACTGGGCGAAGACCGCCTCCGTGCACCAGAAGCAGCCGCCCCCGAAAACCGCGATTTCGGCCTTGCCCGATGTCATCGACCTTGCGCGCCGTCAGGCGCACTCGTCAGTTCTCTACCAGTTCGCCCCCGAAGCCTCAAGGCGCTTACCAGGGAGTTCATCGGGCTTCGAGACCTGGAGAGCGCGGGCACGGAAACGTAAGACTCGTTCGGCCCCGGCGGCCGGATAAGCCGTCCTCGGGGAGGATGGCGTGGCGGCCTGCGAGGCCCAAGGCTGTTGACCGCGACCGCAACGTCTCGGCCGCGGGCGGCCACGATGCGATGTTTACAGCGTTGCGAACCCGCTAACAGGAAGGCACGGTGCCGTCACCGCGGCCGCCGCGGTCCCGAAAGACCGAGCTTGCGCTCCAGATCCCGAAGCAGCCCGAGCTGCCCTGTAAGGATCTTTTTCCTGGCTTCCTCGAGCGCAAACCAGCCGGCGCGGTCGATCTCCGGGAACTCTCGATACCTGCCCGATCGTGGCGGCCATTCCAGCGAAAAGGTATTGCTGCGGACGCGCTCGGCTTCGATATCGCCCTCCACCGCCCAGGCGAAAACCCGTTTGCCTCCGCTTTGTCTCACAGGATCCAGCGGGATGAATTCTCCTTCGACCGCCATCCCCGTTTCCTCGGCAAACTCCCGCCTGGCCGCCGCCAGCGGTTCTTCGCCCTCCCGGATCTCTCCTTTGGGTATCGTCCACGCCCCGGCGTCCTTGTTGGCCCAGAACGGCCCCCCGGGATGAACCAGGAAGACCTCCAGGCCGTTTCGGAAGCGGTACACAAGCAAGCCGGCGCTGTCGCGAGCCATGCTCGGCCGGTCTCCTCCGCCGCGCGCCGGCGTGCGGCGCTACTCCTGAACCAGCTGGAATTCCTCGATGCCGTTTTTCTCCAGCTCCCGCAGATACTCGGCCTGGATCTCGGGCGGTTCCTCTTCGAAGGGAAGCATGTAGTGGAGCGGCGTGCGATAGCGGTCCTGGCTGTACTTCGGGCTCCGGCCGCGCATCGCAAAGTGCCGCATCGGCGTGCGGCCGGTGTTGAAATGGGCGTGAAACATGAGGTCTCCCGGCGAGTAGATCGATCCGGGGCGAATCTCGAAGCGTTGCCGCGGCTCGCCCTCGCGCCAGACCATGGCGAAGCCGGTGCCCTGCGTGACGCAGACGACCGCGCCGGGGCCGTGACGGTGAAACGTGCTGCGGCTGCCCACGGGGAACTCCTGGATGTGACACCCGTAGGTGGTGCCCGCCAGGCCGAAGCGCATGATCTTCACCCCTTTGCCTTTCATCGGGTAATCGTCGAGAGGAAAGGTGTTGACGTCGGGGATCAGGTTGGTTTCCCAGCTCCGCACCGTCAACCGCTTGTTATGGCGAAAAAAATCGGGATCGTCGTCGTAGCGGTCGCGGAACCGAAAATCGTTGCGAAAGATGAATTCCTCGTTGTGAAACAGGTTGAGGATGTGCGGCAGGTTGGTTCCCGCCAAGAAGCAGACCCGCTCCGTGCCGGAGGCGTTGAAATGCTGATACGAGACGTTCAGCGGAATCGCGAAGACCGCTCCCGCGCTCCACTCGAAGGTCCGCTTCGCCCTCTCCTCGTGCCAGATCGTGGTCGCGCCGCGTCCCTCCGCGACGTAGATGATCGTCTCGAACATGTGCCGCTGCGGGTGCGTCTGGCCCCCCGGCGGAATGGCGCAAACGTAGGCGTCCGTGTTGTCCTGGTCCCCCATGTTGAGGTAGCAGCCCAGCGCCCCCATCCGCCGCCACGGCCTGAGCTCGACCGCCGTGAAGTCTTCCACGAAGTAGCCGCGGATCACCGGCAGCCCTTCTCTGGCCAGGAAAGCCTCGTAAGGGGTCGGTCCCAGCTGGATCGCGTCGCGAATGGGAAGCCGCATCGATTCTCGTCCTCCGTCCGCACTTCCGGGCCGGGCCCAGTTAACGCCAACGTCCTCGGGAAGTCAAGAAAACCGGAGTGCTCGGCGTCCGCCCGCGTTGCAAAACGGCGCGGCAAGTGACAAAGTGGCCGCGCCGATAACACGGAGACGCCCGATGGACCAAAAGGAGAAGATCGTCCCGGTGGCTAGCGGTGCCGAAGCCTTCCTGGAACAGTTCCGGTCTCTTGGCGTGGTCCGGTACCTGTTCGCCAATACCGGCACGGACCACGGCCCGATCATCGAAGCCCTCGCGAAGTCGGGGCGCGAAGACCCGCGCGACATCCGGACGATCGTGGTGCCGCATGAGCTCGCGGCGGTTTCCATGGCCCACGGCTACTATAACGTCACCGGCCGCCCCCAGCTCGTTCTCGTGCACACGCTCCCCGGAACCGCCAACGCGCTTGGCGGCCTCATCAACGCCCGTTCCTCCAACGTTCCGCTTTTCCTCGTCGCCGGCAGGACGCCGGTCACGGATGGAGAGCTACGCGGCGGCAAGAGCCAGAACATCCACTGGCGTCAGGAGTCGCGCGACCAGGGCGCCCTGGTCCGCGAATTCGTCAAATGGGACTACGAGCTGAGAACCAACCAGAACCTCGGGGCCGTCGTGGCGCGCGCGTTCAGAATCGCCATGAGCGAGCCCCGCGGCCCGGTCTACCTCACGCTGCCCCGGGAGTGGCTTTGCGAGCACCTCGAGTCGACCTGTCTGCCGGCCGCCGAATCCCTTTCGCCGGCAACCGCAACGCAAGCGGACCCCGGCGCGCTCGAACGGGCCGCCGACCTTCTGCTGGCGGCCGACCGCCCGCTGATCGTCACCAAATACCTCGGCCGGAACCCCCACGCCGTGCCGCGGCTCATCGAGCTGGCCGAGCTCCTGGCCGTTCCCGTGGTGCAGCAGCCGACCTACATGAACTTCCCGACCGATCACCCGCTTTCGCTGGGGACCCACACCCCACGCCACGCACGCAGCGCCGACGTGCTGTTCTTCATCGACATCGACGTCCCGTGGGAGCCTCCGGATCCCGCCCTGCTCCGCCCCGACGCTCGTATCATCCACCTCGACCGCGACCCGCTGTTCACCGAGATCCCGGGGTGGGGATTTCCCGCCCACCTTCCGATCGCCGCCTGCTCCGAGCTGGCGCTGCCGGCGCTGATCGACGCAGTGCGCAAAAAGCTGACCGCAGGTGCCATGGCGTCCGAGAAGCTCGAGGAGCGGCGCCGCCGAATCGCGGCGGAGCACGACGAAATGGCGCGGGAGCGGGCGGCGAGCCTTCAGGCAGCGCGCCGCGACAAACCCATCAACCCGCTCTGGCTCTCCAAGTGCATCGGCGACGCCATCGATGAGAGCACGATCATCGTCAACGAGTCCGTCACCTCCCGCCTGGCGGACACGCTCGACCTTCGCCGCCCCGGATCGCTTTTCGGCACCCCGCCCGCGGGCCATCTCGGCTGGGGGCTGGGAGCCGCCATCGGCGCGAAGCTGGGCGCGCCTGGCGCCACGGTGATCGCCGCCGAGGGCGACGGCTCGTATATGTTCGCCGCGCCCACGGCTTGCCACTTTACGGCACAGAAATACGGCATCCCGTTCCTGACGGTGATCTACAAC
This sequence comes from Candidatus Zixiibacteriota bacterium, assembly GCA_035574315.1. Taxonomy (NCBI): domain Bacteria; kingdom Pseudomonadati; phylum Candidatus Zixiibacteriota; species Candidatus Zixiibacteriota bacterium. The sequence goes on along the minus strand of DATLYW010000031.1, from coordinate 131,314 downwards.
AACGAGTCCTGGAACGCGAGCATCAACGCCGCGCGCGGCCTCTATCCCGAAGGCGTGGCGGCCAAAACCGGCAATTTCCCCGGCACGGACCTGACGCCCTCGCCCCGCTTCGAGCTGACCGCGCAGGCCTGCGGCGCCTATGCCGAGAGGGTCGAAGAGCCCGACGAGCTGCCCGCCGCTCTGGAGCGCGCTCTCAAGGCGGTCAAGGAGGAGCACCGCCAGGCGCTCCTCAACGTGATTTGCAAGAGCCCCCTGGCCTGAAGCCCCGTGCGCCGCGTGCCGGCTTCTCGCGCGGCGCCAAATTCTTGACAACCCCAGGTGAACATGATTGTTTTTGAAGCTCCGAAACATTGCGGAGGAGTTTCATGGCAAAGCTTTTTGTCGCCAGCGAGTTTACCGATTCCGAGAGCAAAGAGACCACGCCGGTGCGAAATCCCGCCACCGGCGAGCTGGTCGACAGCGTTCCCCGAGGCACGGTGGGAGACGTTCGCCGGGCAATCGACGCAGCCGCCGGTGCTTTGAAAAAGTGGTCCGCCATGGCTCCGTCCAAGCGCGGCGCGATCCTGCTTCGCGCGGGGCATATGATCCTCGAGCAGGAGCGCGAGCTGGCCGAGCTGCTTACACGCGAGCAGGGAAAGCCGCTGCGCGAGTCGATCCTGGAGATCCGCCGCTTCGTCCACACGCTGGAGCACTACGGGGGCATGGCCAAGAGCCTGCGCACAGGGGCCGTGTTGCTCGACAATGGCCGTCACGGGCTCATCCTGCGCAAGCCCCTGGGAGTGTGCGGTGCCATCGTTCCCTGGAACTTCCCCGTTTCCCTGATGGGCAACAAGCTCGGACCCGCGCTGCTCACGGGAAACACGGTGGTGGTAAAGCCGGCGGGCACCACGCCCCTCACCGACATCCGGGTATGCGAGATCATCGACCGGGCGATTCAGGAAGCGGGTGGACCCAAGGGCGTGCTCAACGTAGTGACCGGCCCCGGGAGCGTGGTCGGTGAGGAGCTTCTCGTCAACCCCAAGGTGAGAAAGATCGGCTTTACGGGCGCCACCGATACCGGCCGGCGGGTCATGCAGTCGGCCGCGAAGGATTTAAAGCACGTGACCCTCGAGCTGGGCGGGAGCGATCCGATGATCGTATGCGACGACGCGGACCTCGACCGCGCCGTCAGCGCCGCCTCTGTGGGCCGCTTTTTCAACTGCGGCCAGGCGTGCCTGGCGGTCAAGCGGCTCTACCTGTTCGAGAACATCGCCGATGTGTTCATCGAGAAGCTGATCGAGAAGGTGAAGAAGATCCGCGTCGGCAATGGCCTCAGCAAGGAAACGCTGATGGGGCCGCTGCACACCCGGGAGCAGCGCCAGGAGGTCGAGGAACAGGTCGAGGACGCGGTGAAGCGAGGCGCCCGGATCCTCTACGGCGGTGAGCGGCCCAGGGGCGAGGAGTACGACAAAGGCTTTTATCTCAAGCCCACGCTGGTGACCGACGTCGACCCGGCCTCCCGCCTGTTGCAGGAAGAGGTTTTCGGCCCCGCCCTGCCGATCGTTCGCGTCAGGAACCTCGATCACGCGATTGAGCAGGCGAACAACTCGATCTTCGGCCTCGGCTCCTCCATCTGGACGCGCGACATCAATCGCGCCATGGCCGGCGCCGAGCGTATCGAGGCCGGCTACACCTGGATCAACTCGGCGCAGATCATCTATGACGAGCTGCCGTTCGGCGGGGTCAAGCAGAGCGGCCTCGGCAAGGAGCACGGCGAGGAGGCGATCGAGCACTACACGGACTCCAAATCGGTCGTCATCGCCACCGAGACGCAGTCCGAGATCGTCGGAGGCGAGTAGCGCCGTCGAGCGATGAAAATCGACCTCCCCGACATCTACAACGCCGCCACGACCTTCGTCGACGAGAACATCGCCCAGGGCCGCGGCGACCGCATCGCGATCTACCATCAGGACCGGACGTTCACCTACCGGGACGTTTTCGAGAGGGTCAACCGCGCGGGCAACGCGCTGCGTGACCTCGGGGTGGAGCTGGAGCACCGGGTGCTCCTGGTGCTTCCCGATTGCCCCGAGTTCGCCTTCGCCTTTTTCGGTGCGATCAAGATCGGGGCCGTGCCCATTCCCACCAACCCGTGGATGACGGCAAAGGAATATGACTACCTGCTCAACGACAGCCGTGCCCGTGCCGCCATCGTGCACGAGTCCGTCGCCGGAGAGTTCGAAAAGATCCGCGGTCAGGCGCGGTTCTTGAAGCACCTCGTGGTCGTGGGCGGGCCGCGGCCCGGTGGGCTATCTTTCGATGCGCTCCTCGACAAGGCCTCCGACCGGCTCGAAGCCGAAAAGACCAGCAAGGACGACGTCTGCTTCTGGGGATACACGTCCGGCAGCACAGGGCCGCCCAAGGGCGCGGTCCATCTGCAGCACGACATGATCTACATCACCGACCTGTTCGTGAAGCCGGTCCTGGGAATGACCCAGAGCGACGTCTGCTTTTCGGCATCGAAGCTCTTCTTCGCTTACGGCCTCGGCAACTCGCTCTACTTTCCCTTTCGTTTCGGCGCCGCGACGGTGCTCTGGCCGGAACGGCCGGAGCCCGAGAAGGTCCTGCAGGTGATCGAGCGCTACCGTCCGACTTTCTTTTTCTCGGTGCCGACGCTCTACGCCCGCTTGCTGCGAGTCGAGAAACGCTACGATTTGAGCTCGCTCAGGATCTGCCTGTCCTCCGGCGAGCCCCTGCCGCCGGCGCTTTTTCATCAATGGAAGGAGCGGTTCGGGCTGGAGCTGCTCGATGTCGTGGGCTCCACCGAGGCCACCCATGACTTTCTCGCCAACCGGCCCGGTCGCGCCAAACCGGGCAGCAGCGGCGAGGTCACGCCCGCGTTCGAAGCAAAAATCGTCGACGAGGAGGGACGGGAGGTACCCATCGGGCAGGTCGGCAATCTCCTTGTGAAGGGAGACGCGAACTCCCCTTACTACTGGAACAAGCACGAGCAAACCAAGCGGACCATGCTCGGCGAGTGGCTCAAGACCGGCGATACCTACTACCGCGACGCCGACGGCTATTACTGGTACTGCGGACGCTCCGACGACATGCTGAAGGTCGGCGGTCTCTGGGTATCCCCGATCGAGATCGAGAACACCTTGATGGAGCACCCTGCGGTCCTCGAGGCCGCCGTGATCGGCGATCCCGACGACGATGGATTGGTGAAGCCCAAGGCTTACGTGCTGCTCAAGGCCGAATACCAGCCCGGGGAGGCGCTCAAGAAGGAGCTGCAGAACTACGTCAAGGGCAGGCTCGCTCCCTACAAGTACCCGCGCTGGGTGGAGTTCGTCGACGACTTGCCGAAGACCGTTACCGGAAAGATCCAGAGGTTCCGGCTACGCCGCTGACGCTCGCCGCAGAGCCGGCTTCCGACATCTCCGGACATCGAGGAGCTCCGATGAATCTCAGAGAACTGAAAGAAACCCTGGCGTTTTCCTGCAATATTCTGGCCAACGAGGGCCATTGGGACAACATTCTCGGCCACGTCTCCGTGCGGATCCCGGGCCAGGACAGGATCCTGATGAAGCCCCATGGCTTCGGCTTCGAGGAGATTCGACCGCAGCACCTGATCGTGGTCGACCTGAACGGCAAGAAGGTCGAGGGAAAATACGAGCGCCATTCCGAGGTCTTCATCCATACCGAGATCTACAAGGCGCGCCCCGACGTGAACTGCGTCGTCCATTCCCACCCGCCCTACGCGACCGCCTTCGGCTCGCTCCGCCAGCCGCTGCGCCCGATCAGCCACGAGGGCAACATCTTCTACGACGGGCTGCCGCTGTTCGATTACACGACCGCCCTGATCCGGACGCCGGAGCTGGGCCGCGAGGTCGCCAAGAGCCTCGGGAACTGCCGCGGCGTCCTGATGAAGAATCACGGCTCCACGGTGGTCGGCCCGAGCATCGAGGTGGCGACGCTCTACGCGATCTTTCTCGAAAAGGCGGCGCGTATTCAGCTCCTCGCCACTGCCTCGGGCGACCCCTCCTGGACCAGCGACGAGGAGGCGAAGATCAAGTACGAGCAGATCTACACTCCCCACCGCCTCGAGTCGATGTGGGAGTATTTCGTGCGGCGGGCCAGGAAGTTGCGCCGCCGCGGTTGAGGCCGGCGCTCTAGCGCGCGGCGACCTTCCTGAAAACCCCGGCTTTCTCCAGCTCGGCGACCAGACGCATGTCGAGGAAATCGTCGGCTTTTGCGCTGCGCGCGGCCGGCTCCTTCTCCGCCACGTCCGCCAGCACCGCCTCCATCCCCTTGCGGCTCACGTAAGGCGGATACTGGAGATACTCGCGGAACTGGCTGTAGGTGTCCTCCTGAATCTCCGCGTCGCTCACCTTGAGGTATTTCTGAATCATTCGCATCGCCGCCGCCTTGTTGGTCTTGAAGGCATAGAGCCCCTCGCCGTAGGCCCGGATCAGCCGGCGGACGACCTCCTCGTTGTTCTTGAGATAGGAGCGGCTCGTGCCGATCGCGACCGAGACGTACTCGGGCCCTTCCTTCGCGAGGTTGACCAGCTCCCGAAATCCCGCTTTCCGCGCACGGCTGTTGGTGGGCGGCGAAACCACGCCGGCGTCGATCTGGCCCGCCGAAAGCGCGGTGAAGATGTTGGGCACCTCGACCAGGGGGAGGATCTGGTAATCCCCCGGCTTGAGCCCTCCCTGACCCAGCGCGAACAGCGCGGCGGTGTGCGTGGAGGAGCCCACGCGCGTGATGCCGATCTTCTTTCCCTTGAGCTCGCCCACGGCCTTGATCTCGGGCTTCGCCATCAATGAAAAGACCATGCGGTTGGTCGCGCCGGTGACCAGCACGAGATTGGCACCTTTCAGATTCGCCTGCGCCGCATTGTTCCCGTCCATGAACGAAAGGGCGATCTCGCCAGCGAGAATCGTCTGAATCGCACGCGAGCTCGACGGGATGTGGATCAGCTCGACGTCGAGACCGTTCTTCTTGAAAAACCCCTCCTGGTGCGCCATGAAGATCCCGCTCTGGGCGCCGGTGACCGCCGTCCAGTTGAAGCGCGTCTTCAGCTGGGCCGCGGATCGGCCGGGAAGAACCGCGAGCCAGACGACGGCGAGCCAGAGCGAAAGCGAAATAGGATTGAGCATCCGTTGTCTCCTTGCTTTGATTAGCCGCTGTTCCGTGCCAGAGGCGACAGTAAAATAGCTTTTTTGCCGGCCTTAGTCCAACCCGATTGGCAACCGGGCGCAGCCGTGGTAGAGAGCGGACATGAGCAAGAAGCTGCATTTGACCCTCGCCTGCGGCGACTACGAGAGTATCCGCGCGCTCAAGGAAGGAACCGTCAAGCCGGACGGCATCGAGCTGACGGTGCTGACCGACATGACCTCCGATGTCCGCCACTGGCGGATGCTGCGTAACCGCGAGTTCGACGTCGCCGAGCTTTCGATGTCCAACTACCTGATCGCCTGGCTCCGGGGTCTCCCGTTTACGGCGATTCCCGTCTTCCTCCACCGGCGCTTCCGCCACAGCTTCGTCTTCGTCAACACCTCCGGCAGCGTCCGCAAACCGGCCGACCTGATCGGCCGCAGGGTCGGCTTGAGGAACTTCTCCGCCACGGCCAACCTCTGGGTGCGCGGCATCCTGGAGCACGAATACGGGGTTCCCCACCGCAAGATCGAGTGGCTGAAACAGGACGAGGAGGAGGTCGACTTCACTCCCCCGCCCGACCTCTCGCTGCGCAGGGTGCCGCCCGGAAAAAACGTCGAGACCATGCTGCTCGATGGGGAGCTGGACGCCCTGATCCACCCGGAGCTCATACGCCCCATCCTGGACAACGACCCGCGCGTCGGGCGCCTCTTCCCCAATTACAAAGAGCTCGAGGTCGACTATTACCGGCGGACAGGAATTTTTCCCATCATGCACACGACCGCCATCAAACAGGAGATCGTCGATCGCTACCCATGGGTCCCCATCAACCTCCTCCAGGCCTTCGAGCAGTCCAAGCTCGCTGCTTACCGCCGGCTGGAAAATCCCCGGATCGTGCCGCTCGCGTGGTTCCGCCACGCGCTCGAAGAGCAGCAGGCCCTCCTCGGCAAGGACCCCTGGCCCTACGGCCTCGGCGAAAGCAACCGGAAGAACCTGGAAACCCTCATGCAGTACTCGTTCGAGCAAGGGCTGATCGACAAAAAGATGGAGCTGGACAGCCTTTTCGCGCCGACCGATGTAAAGTAAAGGCGGGTCCGCAGTGCAAGCAACGCTGGAGCAGCAAAGAAGCCACGCGCCATTTCGCAGCCTTTCTCCGTTGAGGCAGGCGGCGCGGCCCAGCGTCGCCCCTCAGCGACCCATCCCGACCGGTACACGCTCTGAGACGCTGATCCATTGCGTTCAGCGTCAAGCGCAACTGTGGGAGCCTGAATAAAACCATGTCTGTTGCAGTCGTTGCCGGCGTCGGCCCGGGCCTCGGCTCGTCCCTGGCGCGCGCCTTCGCCGCCCAGGGATACGCGGTTGCGCTGGTTTCGCGCAACGCCTCATCGGGCGAGCCGGCGGCGCGAGAGATCACGGCCGCCGGCGGACGGGCCCTGGTGGTCCCGGCCGACGTTACTCGCCCGGAGGAAGTCTCCGCAGCCGTGGCGCGCATCCGTGCCGATCTCGGCATTCCTGCAGCGCTCGCCTACAATGCCGGTGGCTACGCCCGCGGGCCGTTTCTGGAGCTGGATCCGGCGGCATTCCGCCGGGCCTTTGCGGTCGGCGTGATGGGCGCCGTGTATCTTGGACAAGCCCTCATTCCCGACATGCTTCGCGCCGGCGCGGGCTTCATCTCCGTCACGGGAGCCACCGCCGCCCTCCGGGGTCGCGCCGGTTTCGCGCCATTCGCGATCGCCAAATCGTCCCTCCGCATGCTGGCCCAATCGTGGGCGCGTGAATTCCACCCGAAAGGCGTTCACGTGGTCCATATCGTCGTGGACGGTCAGATCGACACGCCGAAGCTCCGGGAGCGCGACCCGGCCCCGTCGGCCGGGAGTCTGATCGAGCCGGAGGCGATCGCCGCGGCGGTCATCCACGCACTGAAGCAGCCGCGCAGCGCCTGGTCGCACGAGATCGACATCCGACCGAGCGTGGAGCCCTTCTAGCGGCGACGCCGACGTCCCCGTTCGACCGGGCGCGATTGATCTTCCGCTCCGATTGGCATAGATTTCACTGCGCCCGGGCGTTTCGGCCGTTCAGACCGGACGGGAAGGAGCCATTATGTTCGGCAAGGGACTGTATCAGGAGGAGGAAGCGCTGCTCAGAGACATCATTAGGAGCATCAACAAGAAGCTCGATTACAGCGCTCGTGAGGGAGAAGGATCCCGGTTCATCTTGCGCCTGAGCTTTCGGGGTCACGAGGGCGAGGTGGTGCTGAACATGGAAGATCTCACGGCCGCCCGGACCGACATCGTCAAGCGCCATCAGATCCGCCAGAAGATCAAGGCGCGCTTCGACCACCTTGATCGTTCCCGCTACGGCGACGACGTTCTCGGCCTCAAACCCGCCCGCCTGCTGCGCGCCGCCCCCAGACCCGAGCCAAGCCAGCAGCGCGGGTTCGGGCGCACCGTCCGCCGCTGAGACCCCTCTAGGAAACCCAATGGCGACTGGAAAAGGCGAACAAATACGAAAGCTTATCGCCGAAAAGGGCCAGCTCGTAATGCCCGGCGTGTACGATGCCCTGAGCGCCAAGATCGCCGAGCGCTCGGGCTTCGAGGTCATCTTCATCACCGGATACAGCCTTTCCGCGACGCTGCTCGGGCAACCCGACTTCGGACTGCTCACGCAGACGGAGGTTATTGCGGCGGCCACCCGGATTTGTTCTGTCACCCGCGTTCCCGTGATCGTCGACGCCGACACCGGGTACGGCAACGCCATCAACGTTATCCGCACGGTAGAGGAGCTCATCCGCGCGGGAGCAGCTGGCATGTTTCTCGAGGACCAGGTCTGGCCCAAACGCTGCGGCCACATGCGCGGCAAGCAGGTGATTCCGGTCGACGAGCAGCTGCGAAAGCTGCGCGCCGCGGTCGACGCGAGGAAAGGAAGCGATTTCTACATCGTCGCGCGCACCGACGCCCGGCAGGCTCTCGGACTTGAAGAGGCGATCGCCAGGGGGCGCGCGTTCAAAGAGTGTGGGGCGGACGCGGTGTTCATCGAAGCGCCTCTCACCAGAGAAGAGATGGCGGAGATCGCAGCGCGCGTGCCTGGCCCGCTCGTCGCCAACATGATTGAGCGGGGCGACACGCCGATCATGGAGGCCGCAGAGCTGCGCCGCCTCGGCTTTGCCCTCGTCGTTTGGCCCCTCGCGCCTCTCTTCGCGGCGGCGAGGGCCCTGACCGACGTCTACGCGACCTTGCGCAGCAGCGGCTCGACCGCCGCCGTTATCGACCGACTGATGCCGTTCGACGAATTCAACGCCATCGTCGGTCTCAAGGAAAAGTACGAGCAGGACGAGAAATACCGCTAGAGGCTAGAGCCTCATCGGCATCAGAACATAGAGGTAGGTCTCGTCCCCCCACCTCCGGATCACGCTCGGGCTCACCTCGTCCTTCAGCTCCATCTTGACCTCGCAGTCCGCCTCGAGAACGTTCAGCACATCGATCAGGTATCGCGCGTTGAAGCCGATCGTTACGGGCTTCCCGGTGTATTCCACCTCGGCTTCCTCAACCGCTTCCCCGAGGTCCGGGTTGCTCGTCGAGATCAGCAGGCGCCGGTCCCTGAATTCCATCTTCACGCCCTTGTAACGCTCGCTCGACAGGATCGACACACGCCGCAGCGCCTGCAGGAATTCGTCGTGGTCCAGCTTGGCGACGTTCGGGTTTCCCTTCGGAATTACCTTGCTGTATTCAGGAAAATCGCCGTCGATCAACCGCATGAAAAGCTCCACCTTGTCCCTGACGATCAGGGCCATATTTTCCCGGAAACCGATCGAGACCGTGCCGTCCTCACCGGAATCAAGGAGCTTTTTGACCTCAGCCACCCCCTTCCTCGGCAGGATCACTCCCTTAGCCAAGCCGAAATTTCCAAGGGACTGTTCCTCGAAAGCCAGACGGTGGCCGTCCGTTGCCACCATCCGCACTTTACTTCCATCCCCCTGCTCCATGTAGACGCCGTTCAGGCTGTACCGGGTTTCATCCATAGACACCGAAAAAATCGTCCGCTCGATCATACCTCGCAGGACGCTCGCTGCCGCCGACACGAGCCCTTCCGTGCTGAACCTAGGAAACTGCGGATACTCCCGTGCCTCCATGCCCACGATCTTGAAAACCGCCTTTCCGCTTCTGATCTCGACCCACTCGTTTTCCAGCTTCTTCACCCGCACCTGCTCGCCCGGAAGCTCGCGAACGATCTCGTAGAGCTTTTTCGCGTTGACTGTCACCGTCCCTTCTTTCCCTATCTGCCCCTCCACCGTCGCCCGGACTCCAACCTCGAGATCAGTCGCCGTGATGCGAACACCGTCTTTTTGCGCGTCGATCAGCACGTTGGCCAGGATCGGCATGGTATTGCGCCGCTCGACGATGCTCTGAGTCCAGTAGAGCGCGGCGAGGAGATCGCCTCGCGTAGCGTTTAATTCCATAGGAACCTCCCGACCCTTATCCTTCCTTGTATATATGAATTAAATCCGCAGTAGCAATAGCACTGTGGACAAGAGCAACAAGCGCTGAGAATCTAGCGCTGGCGCCGACTTGGCTTGTTCCTAGTGCCGGACCGCAGCGCCCGCTTTTTGGGTCTGGCCCGGCGCGGGAAGCAAAGGCAGGTGGTTATCCCCGTTTGCGGCCACGGTTTGCGCACAGGATGTGCACAAGCTACTTGCGGACATTCAGCGTCCGCTCGAGCTTTTCAATTGTGCTCTGCATGTAGGGATCCTCCTTGAGCCGTTTCTCGATGGCTTTGGAGGCATGGATGACCGTGGAGTGGTCGCGGCCGCCGAACTTGTCGCCGATCGCCGGGAACGAGGTTTCCGTATACTTGCGGCATAGGTACATCGCGACCTGCCTGGGAATCGCGATGTTCTTGGTGCGCCTCTTGGCCTTGAGATCGCCGAGCTTGATGTTGTAGTACTCGCAGATCGTTTTCTGGATGCTCTCGATCGTGATCTCCTTGTGGGAGCTCTTGAGGGTGTTGTGCAGGACCTCCTTGGCCAGTTCAACGGTGATCACCGACTTCGTGAGGGAGGCGAAGGCGCCGAGGCGGGTTAACGACCCCTCGAGTTCGCGGACATTCGAGTCGATGTTGGAAGCCAGGAAAATGGCGACTTCGTGCGGCAGCTGAACGCCCTCGCTCTCCGCTTTTTTCTGCAGGATCGCCACCCGGGTTTCCATGTCGGGCGGCTGGATGTCTGCGATCAGCCCCCACTCGAAGCGGTTGCGCAGGCGGTCCTCCAGCCCTGGGATCTCCTTGGGGAACTTGTCGGACGTGATCACGATCTGTTTGTGCGTCTCGTAGAGCGAGTTGAATGTGTGAAAGAACTCCTCCTGCGTCCTTTCCTTGCCGGCGATGAACTGGACGTCGTCGAGGATCAGGATATCGATGTTGCGGAATTTCGTCTTGAATTCGTCCATGCGGTCGCGGCGCAGCGACGCGATCAGCTCGTTCATGAAAGATTCCGAGCTCAGGTAAAGCACCTTGAGACCCGGCCGGTGAGCGACCGCACGGTGCCCGATCGCGTTGGCCAGGTGCGTCTTACCAAGACCGACCCCGCCGTAGATGAACAGAGGGTTGTAGTGGTCTCCCGGCTGGTTGGCCACGGCCATCGAGGCGGCGTGAGCGAACTGGTTGCTCGCGCCGATAACGAAATTCTCGAAGGTGTACTTCGGGATTAAGTTATTGAATCGCTGCCCCCTCGGCGGCTCCGGCTCTTCTTTTTTTTGTGCGCGTGCCGGCGCTTCCTTCGGTTGCACGCGGTTATTGACGGCGAGCGAGACGCGGATCTGCTTGTGCGATAGCGCCGAAAGGACGGCAGCGATCTGCGACAGGTAGTGCTCTGACAGCCAGTCGCGAAAGAACTTGTTGGGCACTTCGAGGACAAGCGTGTCATCGTTAATCGACTCCGCCCGCACCGGTTTGATCCATGTCTCGAAATTCTGTTTCCCTAGCTTTTCTCTCAGATGGACAAGGGCTTTTTCCCATAGTTCCATGACGTACACCGCTAAGAGAGCGGATTTCCAGGCGATTCCGGGTTGTACTTACGAACAGAGTTATCCACAGCTGTGGATAACTCCAAGACCCATGCGAAAAGCCTCCTCTTTCGAAGGCCACGCTGCAAAAACGTCAACAAGCTACCCATGGAAAAGCCTTGGTACCGCGGAAAGAGAAGTCTCTGGAAAAAACGTCGTGACGCTTGCGCCGGTCGCGGCTGACACGGCGCGAAAAATTTTCTCCCAAACAACCGAGGAAAATTTCATAATCCTTTTCCATTTCCTTTGCAACAAAAAAAGTAAAAAAATTTTTTTTCACACGCTGGCGCGCAACGTTGACAGGAATCGGCGCGCGGTGTTACGGGAAATGCACGATGCGCAGCGCCAAATCGCGCGCCTGGTTTCGGCGCGCCCAGCGACTGATCCCCGGCGGCGTCAACAGTCCGGTGCGAGCGTGGAAGGCGGTCGGCGGACATCCTGTGCTGATCGCTTCGGGCAACGGGTCGCGCGTGCGGGACGTCGACGGGAACGAGTACGTCGACTTCGTGGGCTCGTGGGGTCCGCTGATTCTCGGCCATCGTCATCCCCGGATCGTGCGCGCCGTCCGGGACGCTCTGCAGCACGGCACCACTTTCGGGGCGCCGACGACGCTTGAGGTTCGTCTGGCGGAGCTGATCAGCAAGCTCGTGCCTTCGATAGAGAAGGTCAGGCTCGTGAGCTCAGGGACCGAGGCGACGATGAGCGCGCTGCGGCTGGCCCGGGCTTTTACGGGGCGCCCGAAGATCGTGAAGTTCGACGGCTGCTACCATGGCCATGCCGACGGTCTGCTGGTCCGCGCTGGCTCCGGAGCCGCGACCTTCGGTCTCCCGGACAGTCCCGGGGTCGTCGGTGGAGCCGCCCGTGAAACAATCGTCGCGGCGTTCAATGATTCGCCTTCCGTCGAACGCCTCTTTGCCCGGTACGGCAGCCGGATCGCGGCCGTGATCGTGGAGCCGGTGTGCGGCAACATGGGCGTGATACCGCCACAGCCTGGATTCCTCAGCACTCTGCGCGATCTTACGCGCCGCCATCACGCGCTGCTGATCTTCGATGAAGTCATCACCGGCTTCCGGCTGGCGCTTGGAGGCGCCCAGGAGCTTTACCGAGTCAGGCCGGACCTGACCTGTCTGGGGAAGATCGCCGGCGGCGGCTTGCCGCTGGCGGCATTCGGTGGGCGGCGCGAGATCATGGACCTTCTGGCGCCCGACGGCCCCGTCTACCAGGCGGGCACCCTTTCCGGAAACCCGCTGTCGGTTGCGGCCGGCCTTGCGACGCTCGAAGAGCTTGCCCGCGACCGGAACGCCTACCGCAAGCTGGAGCGGAAGTCGCGCTTTCTGGAGGAGGGGTTCACCGAGGCGCTGCGACGGCACGACATCGCGGCCGTCATCAACCGGGTCGGCTCTATGATGACCGTCTTTTTCGGCGTGCGCAGCGTTCGCAACGCCGCCGACGCGCGCCGGTGCGACCGGCGCCGGTTCGCCGGGTTCTTTCACGGCATGCTGCGCCGCGGCATCTATCTGCCGCCGGCGCCGTTCGAAGCGGCCTTCGTCTCCCTGGCGCACAGCCGCGCCGATCTGGAGCGCGCCGTCGACGCTCTGGATCGGTGGGCTGCCCGGGAAGGCTCCGGTTGACCCGCCGGGGCGCGCGTGCTAAGAACCTACCGCAGTGGAGAAAGTTGGGGGCCGCCCCAACGGCCGGCACGACCGCCAGGCTCCGCTCCTGCGGAAAGCAGGCTTGTATCTGGGAATCGCGTTCGAACTGCCTGGAACCGTTCTCGGCGGCGCGCTGGTCGGTTATCTCGCCGACCGGTATTTCGACACCTCGCCATGGTTGTTCATCGCGGTGACGGCCGTCGCGTTCGGCGGCGCGATGGTTCGCCTGGTGCAGTGGGTCCGTTTTTTTTCTGGGGAAGACCGTGAACGACGCGGCGAAGAAAACCATCCAGCGGATTGAGCTGTGGCACGGGCTCGTGGTCGTGGCGCTGATCGCGGCCCTCGGACCCATGGGAGTCGCGGAACCTGGGTCGGTTGCAGCCGGCGGGCTGTTCATGGGGCTGAACTTCTACCTCCTGAGCTGCGCGGTTGCGGTCGTGCTCAAGCCGCTTGCGGGGAAAGGCCGGACGAGGGCTGCCGTGGGTTTGCTCGTGCTCAAGGTGCTTTGCTTTCTCGGGATCCTGGCGTTCGCCTTTTTCCGACTGAAGCTCGAGCCGGTGTCGTTCGCGCTCGGCTTCTCAGCGTTGCTTCCCGCAATCCTGTTCGAGACGGCGCGCGGCGCCGTCGGACTCGGCGAGAGCTGAACCATGGAACATCCTTTCACCTGGTACTTCCTGCTTCCCGAAGGAGTGCGGCACGCCGTAGGGGATCACACCTTTTTTGCGCTGGTCGCGGCGGTTTTGCTGTTCCTCTTCGCCGCAGCCGCTCGTGCGGCGCTCGAGCGCGCTCGGGACCCGGCCATTCCCGACGAGGGCCTGGGCGTACGGAACATCGCGGAGCTGCTGCTCCAGCTCGTGGTGAGCCAGAGCGACGCGATCATCGGCAGGGCGGGGCGGAAGTACGTGCCGTTTTTCGCGACCTTCTTCTTTTTCATTCTGCTCAGCAATCTTCTGGGACTGCTGCCCGGCTTTTCGCCGCCGACCAGCAACTTGAACACCACGCTCGGTCTGGCGCTGGTTTCGTTCGTTGGCTACAACGTGATCGCCGTGCGCGAGCAGGGGATCGGCTACTTCAAGCACTTTCTGGGTCCGATGACGAGTCTCCCGGGGCGCAGCGCGGCGGCGAAGCTGGCGTTCGTTCCCGTGCTGCTGATCTCCGCGAGCTTTTTCCTGATTCTCGAGCTGTTTTCCCACGGTTTCAGACCGGTGTCGCTGTCGCTGCGGCTCTTCGGCAACATGATGGGCGACCATCAGGTGATCGAAGCTTTCGTCGGCCTCACGAAAGTCGTCGTGCCGGTAGCATTTTACGCGATGGGGACCCTCGTGTCGGTGATCCAGGCGTTCGTTTTCACGCTGTTGAGCATGATCTACGTCGCCCTGGCGATCAGCCATGGCCACGACCACGAGGAAGAGGGGGCGCAACACTCGGCTCACGGACATCATTAAGCGCCGGCCGCGCAGAGGATGAGGAGAGAGGAGGGGATGGCCGGATTCGCTGGAAAGGAGGGGTAAGATGAAGAAGCTGGTCTCGCTTGCGGCGGCGGTCGGCCTAGCCGTGATCCATTCCGGGCTGGCGTTCGCTGCCGAGGGTGCCGCGGCCGGTCCGGAAGCACCGGCCAAGGTCGCCATCGCGATTGCGGCCGGAGTGGCCGTCGCGATCGCCGCTTTCGGCGCGGCTCTCGGTCAGGGCCGCGTCGGCGCGTCGGCAATGGAAAGCATCGGCCGAAATCCCAACGCCGCCGATCGCCTGTTCGTGCCGCTGGTGATCACGCTCGCGTTGCTTGAAGCTCTCGCGCTTTACGGCTTCGTGATCGCCATTCTCTTGCAAGCCAAGATTTAGGTGCGTGGGGCCGGGGGCCGGCGGAGGGCTACTGCCCTCCCGCCGGCCCCTCTGGAAGCTCCACGGGATAGAGGTTGACCTGCGTATAGCGCAGCAGCTCGTCCAGCGTGTTCAGCTTGTAGGGCTTTTCATAATAGATGTTCTTGATGCCCGTATTCACCAGCACCTTGAGGCAGTGAATGCAGGGAGTGTGCGTGATGTAAATGGAGGCGTCCTTGATGCTCGAGCCGTTCTTGGCCGCCTGCGCAATCGCGTTCATCTCGGCATGGATCGTGCGGAAGCAGTTCTCCTCCGTGTCGCCGTTTGGCGTCCGGGAGTGGTAGATCAGGCAGCCGACATCTGTACAGTGCGGCATGCCGGCCGGAGCGCCGTTGTAGCCCGTCGCGAGTATGTTCTTGTCCCGGACGATGACCGCCCCTACCTTGGCCCGCGTGCAGGTCGATCGCTCCGCGACCTGGCGTGTAATGGTCATGAAGTACTGATCCCAAGTTAACCTCTCGCTCATGATGACCTCCTGGGCCGGCGGGCCCTAAGAGCCGACGGCGACGCTGACCGGATCGCCGATGACGGCTCCAGTTTTCAGCTGAGCGCTGCCGCGAAAAAGCGCGATCTCCACGAAACCCCAGCTGTTGACCAGGGCGATCAGCTCGCCGGAAGCGCCGGCCGCATAGTTCGAGGCCAGGCCGCGGATCATCTGCCCGCGAACGGTGATCGTCAGCGTCCGACGGTCCCAGTCCGCCAGGTCGGCCTCGCGAATGTTCGTAAAAAGGTTGCCGAAGCCGTCGATATAGAGGATGCAGCCATGGAGCGCGGCTGGCGACTTTCTTACCGCCGGCAGCTCAAGCCGGATGAACGTGCTCGCCCCGTAGCCAAAGGCGGCCGGCGGAACGCCCAAGGAGAGATGCGCCGCCGCCGGCGCGAAGATGTCGCGCCCGTGGAAGGTCGCGGCCGCGGGGCGCAGATGGTAAGCGGGGTTCGAAAGGCAAACCAGGCAATCGGGCTCGCGTCCCTCGAAGGCGAGGCTCAAGACGCCGTTGTCCGGTCCCACGAGGTAGGTGCCCCCGTATCCGATCAGCAGCGGCCGCCGCTCCGTGCCCACCCCCGGATCGACCACGACCACGTGAATGGAGTCCGGGGGGAAGTAGCGCACGGCCTCCCTCAGCGCCAGCGCCGCCGCGAGAACGTCCTGGGGCCGAATGCCGTGGGTGATGTCAATCACCCGCGCGGCCGGGTTGATCGTGGCAATCACGCCTTTCATGATGCCGACGAACGGGTCGACGTAGCCGAAGTCGGTCGTGAGCGTGATCAGCATGGGATTCGGCGTCTACCGGTGTGCGCCGGTGCCGGGCGGACGTCGTCGAGGTCTCCGTCCCGTCGGGTTCACTGGCTCAAGATCCCAGGACTGAGCGGCGGAAAAACCGGAGCCGGTTTTCCGTCGACGTCTGGATGCCCTCTTCGTATGTAACCAGAAAAGCGAAGGAGCGTAAAGGAGGGTTGCCGGACCGCAAGCGCCGGCTTTCACAGCGCTTCCAGAACGGCGGCGAAGAGCAACGGCACCATGATCTCCATGTGGCCGGTCAGGTGATAGCCCTTGCCGCCGTCGAGCGTAGGTCTCGAGACCACGTTGGTGAGCGGGCGGTAGTGGGCGATGAAGTCGAGGTTGACCGTGGTAAGGTTCCGCAGCGGGTGGCCGAGGTTGCGGGCGAGGCTTACGGCCTTGAGGAATACCTCGGGGAGCACCACTGCCGAGCCCAGATTCAGGTAAACACCGGCGTCGAGCGTGGCGACCACGGAAGCGAACGTGCGAAAGTCGCGCATCGTGCCCTCCCCGATCGCGGCGCCGTCGGCCCGTGGATGCATGTGAATGATATCCGTGCCGATGGCGACGTGCGCGGTCACCGGAATGCCCAGGCGGGCCCCGGCCGCGAGGATGCTCAGCCGCCGGTGCCGCAGCTTCGCCGCCAGGATCGCAGCGCCTACCGCGGCGCCGATGCCGAGGCCGCCGGCGACACCGTCGCTGATCGCCCGGTTCAGGAAAGAGCCGGTTTCCTCCGCCATGCCGAAGCTGCCGTCTTTGAGACTCGCAGCGACATCTTCCGAGGTCTTGCCCATGAAGGCGAGCTCGAAATCGTGGATGATGCCGGCTCCGTTGAGCGCGACCGCATGGACGATCCCGCGCTCCATGAAGTCGATGATCAGCGGGCTCAGGCCCACCTTGATCGGGTGAGCGCCCATGCCGAGCAAAACCGTTTTCCCGCTCCGGCTCGCTGCGGCGATCTTGGCCGCGACGGCCTTGAAGTTGCGGGCGGCGAGGATGTCCGGGAGACTCTCGATCCAGGACCGCAGGGTGATTCCCCGGCGCAGCTTTCCCCCGAGCAGGGAGCTTTGAACCTTGCTTGGCCTCCTGGCGGCGGGGTAGGTGCGGACCCGTGAAAAATCGAGCGGTTTGAAGGTCTTGGCGGCCATGGAGCCGGTGGGGTTAGCTCGAGGGAAAGAGTTGCTCGTCCACCAGCTCGCAAAGGACGTGGGCGATGAGGATGTGAGTTTCCTGGATCCGAGCCGTGGTCTTTGTCGCCGAGACGCACAGGAGGTGGTCGACGTTGCCGCGCAGCTTGCCGCCGTCGCCGCCGGTCATGCCGATCGTGGTGATCCCCAGGCGGCGGCAGGTGTCGACGGCGCGGAGCACGTTGGCAGCGTTGCCGCTGGTGGAGATCGCCCAGGCTACGTCACCGGGCTTGGCGAGCGCCCGGAGCTGCTTGGCGAAAACTTCGGCGTACTCATAATCGTTGGCGATGCTGGTTATGGCGGAGCTGTCGGTGGTCAGGGCGATGGCCGCGAGCGGCGGTCGCTCGGCGCGGTAGCGATTGACGAATTCGGCCGCGATGTGCTGCGCGTCGGCGGCGCTGCCGCCGTTGCCGAAGATCAAGAGCTTGTTGCCCCGGCGGAGGCAATCGACCACGGCCTCGGCCGCGGCGATGAGCGCGTCGCAGTGGTCGCGCAAAAACGCCCGCTTGACTTCCACGCTTTCTTCGAACGCGCGTCGGATGGTCTCTCGCATGGCGCACCCCGGCAACCTGGCGGTTCCGGAAGTTTCTAACACACGCGAAGAAAGGCGTAAAGCTATACGCGGTAGAATTCGGCGACGGCCTCCACCACCGTTCGCTGCTGCGCGTCGGAAAGCTCCGGGTAGAGCGGCAAGGCCAGCACCTCCCGGGAGGCCCGTTCCGCCCGGGGGAAATCTCCCGGCCGGTGGCCGAAATGGGCAAAGCTGGGCTGCAGGTGAAGCGGCAGCGGGTAATAAATTTCCGCCTGAATGGCCCGGTCGGCTAGATGGCTCCGGAGGTCGTCGCGGCGCTCTGCGCGGACGACGTAGTGGTTGAAGACATGCGCCAGTCCCGGGCAAAGCTCCGGCAGGGCGAGGATTCCGGCGCCGGGCAGACCGCTTTCCCGGAACAGCCGGTCGTAGGTCGCCGCGCGCTCGACGCGTTGCGCGCACCAGCGGTCGAGGTGGCGGAGCTTGACCGAAAGCACCGCCGCCTGGAGCGAGTCGAGGCGCGAGTTGATGCCGATCAGCTCGTGGCGGTACTTGACGCGCTCGCCGTGCATCCGCAGGACGCGGAGGCGCTCGGCGGCGGCTTCGGACGCGGCGACGACCGCGCCGCCGTCGCCGTAACCGCCCAGGGTCTTGCTCGGAAAGAAGGAAAAACAGCCGAAGTCGCCGAAGGTGCCGGCGAGTTTCTCCCCTCCGTCCGAGACCAGCCGGGCGCCGCAGGCCTGCGCCACGTCCTCGACGACCCACAGTCCCCGCCGGCGCGCGGTCTCGCACAGGTCGGGCATCGGCGCGCAGCGGCCGAAAAGGTGAACCGGCAGGATCGCCCTCACGGTCGTCCCGCTTTGCGGATGTTTGAGTCGGCCTTCCTCCTCGCGGCAGCTCCGGTCGAGGAACTCGGCGACGTCGGCCGCCGAAAGCGTGTAGCTTTTCGGGTCGATATCGAGAAAAAGCGGCCGCGCCCCGAGGCGGACCACGGCGGAGGCGGTGGAGAAAAAGGTGAAGGTCGGCACCAGCACGCCGTCGCCGGGCCCGATGCCGAGGGCCATCAAGGCCAGGAGCAGGGCGTCGCTCCCGGAGGCGACTCCTACGGCGCGGCCGCCGCGCAGGTAGGCCGCAAAGCGCTCCTCGAAGCGCGCCACCGCCGGTCCGAGAACGAACCGCTGGCTCTGCAGAACCTCGTCGAGAGCGGCGCGGACCTCCGTTTCGATCACCCGGTACTGCGCGCGCAGGTCGACGATCGGAATGCGGTAGGCGTCAGACACTGGTCTTGACCGCGGGTGCCCGGTTCTTGAGCGCTCGCTCCGCCACCTCCGAGAGGAGCTGGTCGTGGTCGTGGTCCAGGGCGAAGACGCGGAACTGGACAACCTTAGACGGGATGAACTCGAAGAGCTCGGCGAGCGACTCCTTGGTGATCTCGCCCGTGGAAGGGTCGAAGATGTGAATCTGCTTCTTGCCCATGGCGAAGGGGTTTTCCGGGCGGGGATCCTGGGTCGCCATGTCGACGCGAAAGACGAGACCGCGGCTTTCCTGGGGCAGCGCAGCGCGGATCCGCTTCTCCCAGTCGGCGTCCTGGAGCAGCGTGACGCCGTACTGCAGCTCGTTCAGCGACAGCGTGCGGTCGTAGGCCATTTTCCACTTGACCTCGCGGCGCAGCACCGTGTCCCATTCCCTGCCGAGCGCCTCGCGCTCCCCCTTTTGCCGGCGCCACCGCGAGACCTCTTCGAGCAGCGACCAGTCGGTGAGATAGAGGTAATCCTCCATGTGCTGGAGCGGGTTGCCCGGAAAGACGATCCGCATCGTCTCGGGAAAAATGTCCCTGAGATGGAGGTCGATGGCCCGGGTGGTGCGGTGGTAGTACACGTTCGTGTACAGATAGAGCCGGGTGTTCAGGAACATCGTCAGCGCGCTGTTGCCCGCCTTGTGCAGCGTCAGGCCTTTGGGGGAGAAAAACGTGTAGTAAAGCAGGCGGGCGCAATCCACCGGCCCGGCGGCCACGCCGCACATGTAGGAGTCGCGCGAGACGTAGTCCAGATTGTCGAAGGTGAAGATGCCGCTGGTCAGCGGCTGCAGAAAGCGCACCCAGCGAGGCATCTGCGGGTCGTCCTCGCCGTCCTTCTTGATCGGAAACGCCACGTACTCGGGCTTGAGCTCCTCACCCGGGGCGAACGGACCGTTCGGGCTGCGCCGCAGCTGGCAGATCAGGTCGCCGAGGTGCTTTTGAATGATCGCCTGCCCGAGATCCTCGTGCGTCAAGCCGTAGTCGTGCAGGAAGTTGTCGTCGAAGAAATGGCCGAACGGTCCGTGCCCGACGTCGTGGAGCAGGCCGGTGATGCGCATATATTCCTCGACCAGCGGGGCGGAGGGGCATTCGTCTCCCAGGACCGCGCGCAGGGACGGGTAGAGGTGCTTGGCGAACTCTCCGGCCAGGTGCATGGCGCCCAGGGAGTGCTGGAAGCGGCTGTGCTCCGCAGAGGGATAGACCCAGCGCGCGCTCTGCAGCTGGTAGATGTAGCGCAGACGCTGCACCCACGGCGAGTCGACGATCGCCTTCTCCGTCACCTCCCCCTTGCGCCGCGGGACGGTGAACTGGATATAGCGGTGGATCGGATCCGCGATCAGCGCCGTACCTTCGTATTCCGTGTCGGCCGGATGACTCATGAGCGCTCAGATCTCGAAGACGAGCTGGGCCGTCCACTGGTTTCCGGTCTTTTGCAGGCGGCTCTGGTGCAGGGCCACACCGACGATCTCCCTTTTGATCTCGTGTCGGTCGGGATCGATCTTTTCCCCGCAGACTTCCGCGCGCACCCGGGTCTCGGACGCCTCGCGCACGAGAAACTCCCTTAAAAGATAGCCGCTCCCTTGATAGAGGTAAAGCAGCTCACGGGTCCAGTTGACCATCAGATCGTCGAGGTCTGCCCCATCCACTTCGAGCTGAACCCGCTCCTTGACTTCGACCTTGTCGAGTTCGGTCATGAGGTCGAAGAGGGCGAAGCCAGCATTGGCGAACAGCTCGGACTGAGACTCTCCGACAATGCGAACGGCCAGCTCGGACTGCCGCGGAATGATGCGGTAACGCTGTCGACCGTCCATATCACAAACCCCTGCGGTGGGAAGAAATCGCTCGGGGGCTACCCGGCCGGGAAACGGCGCGTTTGGCAGCGGTGGTGTCACGCAGCATGAAGCCTGGGCGGAGCACGCTTCGGTGGCCCATTTTATACCCGGTTTATCAGGCCGGCTGCAAATCCGGCACCGAAGCCGTTGTCGATATTGACGACCGTCACCCCCGCAGCGCAGGCGTTGAGCATGCCGAGCAGGGCCGACAATCCGCCGAAGCTCGCCCCGTAGCCGACACTCGTGGGGACGGCGATGACCGGCTTGCCGACCAGGCCGGCGACCACGCCCGGGAGCGCTCCCTCCATGCCCGCGACGACGATCAGCACGGAAGCGCGTTCCAGCTGCGCGCGGTGCTCGAGCAGCCGGTGGATCCCTGCCACGCCGACGTCGTAGAGCGTCTCGACCCGGTTTCCCATCATGCGCGCGGTCAGCGCCGCTTCTTCGGCGACCGGGATGTCCGAGGTGCCGGCGCAGATCACCAGAATCGTCCCTCGCCCGGCGATCCGGATCGGCTTGCCGATCCACGTGGCGGCGCGCGGGGCGGCATGATAGCGCAGTCCGGGGACCAGGCGGCGCAGCCGCCGCCACTTCTCCGGCCAAAGCCGGGTGACGAGCACATTCGTGCGCCGCCGGCGCATCGCGCGGACGATCGCGGCGATTTCTTTCGGCGTCTTGTGCTCGCCGAGGATCACTTCGGAAAAGCCCTGGCGCAGGGCGCGGTGGTGATCGACCTTGGCGAAGCCCAGGTCTTCGAAGGGCAGGTCCCGAAGACGCTTCGCGGCTTGCGGGACCGTCAGCCGGCGGCTTCGCACGGCTTCGAGGAGGGCGGTCAAACGTTCAAAGTCCATCGCGCTGTTCGCGTCCAACAAAAAGGTGCAGCCGCGTATTATAATTTTTTCCCCGGATTGGGGCTATGGCGATTTGAAGTGGTCGTATCCCCCCGCGCCGACGCCCACCGGGCGGCCAGCGCCGTCCAGGACGACAGTCCCGCGCTCCGCCGCCACGCACTCGCCGATCCGCGTAAGGGGGAGGGAGAGCCGACGGGCAAGCGCCTCGATGCGCGGTCGCTCGCGGCGCCGGGCGCAGAACAAGAGCTCGTAATCCTCTCCCCCGGTCAGCGCGAAGCGCGAGCCCTGATCGCCGCAGAGCAACCGGTAGGCGGGCGACAGCGGCAGCCGCTCCTGCCAAACGACCGCGCCGACGTTGCTTGCCCGGCAGATATGGCCGAGGTCCTGCAACAACCCGTCGCTCACGTCGATCATCGCCGTGGCCATGCCCGAACGCGCCAGCCGGGCTCCAAGCTCGACTCGCGCGGACGGCCGGTGATGGCGCGCGAGGAGGACGGAGGCTTCGGGATGGCGGAGCTTTCGCGACCGGTGCTTCAACAGCATCAGCGCGAGCGCGGCGTCCCCGAGGGTGCCGGAGACGTAGATCTCGTCCCCTTCCCGCGCGCCCCCGCGGGTAAGCGGCCGCGGCGGTGGATGGCCGATCACACAAACCGAGATCAGCATCTTGGGCGCGGTGCTGGTATCACCCCCGACGACGGCGACGCGGCTTAGCGCCGCCAGGCGGCCGACGCCGCGATAGAGGGCCTCGATGTCCCGGCTGTCGAAACGGGCGGGAACGCCGACGGAGAGCACCGCGTAAGCAGGCACGCCTCCCATCGCTGCGATATCGCTCAGGTTGACCGCGAGCGCCTTGTAACCGAGATCCTCCGGGGTCGTCCACCGGAGATCGAAATGGACGCCTTCGACCATCAGGTCGGTGGTGATCAGGCAGGAGCCCGAGGACGTCCGAACCCACGCCGCGTCGTCACCGATGCCGATACGGACGCCGCGTGCGCCCGGCAGGATGCGGCGGACCCGCTCTATGAGACCGAACTCTCCGAGGCGGGACAGTTTCATAGCGGCCGGAAGGATTGAGCCGAAAACCGGCGGGGGAAGTTCTCGCGGAGCGCAGGCTCCCTCACCTTTGCGTTACGGCAAGACCGGAATTTCCCCCGGGAGTCTCCTGATCGACCCCGACCGCGGCTTGACGGGCCGGTGTTTGGCAGCGCGGAGCGCGGCCCGCCGGGCCGCGGCGCTTTTCTCGGTCGAACGCGCGTGTTTCTCGAGCAAGGCGATCTTCAGCACCTCGGACATGTTCTTTACCGGGACCCAGCGGAGCTTGCGCTTGAGCGCCTTGGGGATTTCCTCCAGGTCTTTTTCGTTGCGGTCGGGAATGATGATGGTCCGGATGCCCGCGCGGAAAGCGGCCAGTGACTTCTCCTTCAAGCCCCCCACTGGCAGGACCCGCCCGCGCAGGGTGATCTCCCCAGTCATCGCCACGTCGCGGCTCACGGGCCGTTTGGTGAGAGCCGAGATGAGGGCCGTGGCCATGGTGATGCCGGCGGAGGGACCGTCCTTCGGGATCGCCCCGGCGGGGACGTGAATATGGATGTCGAGCTTCTGGTAGAAATCGTCCTCGATACCCAGGCTTCGGGCGTGTGCGCGCGCGTAGCTGACCGCGGCATGAGCGGACTCCTTCATGACGTCGCCGAGCTGGCCGGTGAGCGTCAGGTTGCCCCGTCCCTTGGAGAGCGACGCTTCGACATAAAGCACTTCGCCCCCCGTCATCGTCCATGCGAGGCCGGTCGCGACCCCGACCTCGTGGTGCTCCTGTTCGGCCTCGGGCAGGAACTTCGGGGCGCCAAGGAACAGGTGTACGTTGGCGCGCGTAACCCGGGTGAGTTCCTTCTTCCCCTCGGCGACCTTGCGCGCGACCTTGCGGCAAATCGAGGCGATTTCCCGCTCGAGGTTTCTCAGGCCGGCTTCTTTAGTGTACTCGGAGATCACGCGCAGCAGGGCGTCGTCGGAGATCTCCAGATGCTTGGTGGAGATGCCGTTGTCCTCCAGTTGCCGCGGAATCAGGTACTTGCGGGCGATCTCCAGCTTTTCCTCGTTCGTGTAGCCCGAGAGCTGAATGACCTCCATCCGGTCGGCGAGCGCGGGCGGAATCGGGTCGAGGACGTTCGCCGTGCAGATGAACAGCACGTTGGAAAGATCGAACGGAAGATTGAGGTAGTGGTCGCTGAAGGCATGGTTTTGCTCGGGATCGAGCACCTCGAGCAACGCGGCTGAGGGATCGCCGCGGAAGTCGGCACCCACCTTGTCGATCTCGTCGAGCATGAAAACCGGGTTGTTAGTCCCTGCCTGCTTGATGCCCTGGATGATGCGTCCCGGCAGCGCGCCCACGTACGTCCGCCGGTGGCCGCGAATCTCGGCTTCGTCGCGTACGCCGCCGAGCGAGATCCGCACGAAATTCCGCCCGAGCGCCCGGGCGATGGATCGCCCCAACGAGGTCTTGCCGACGCCGGGAGGACCGACGAAGCAGAGGATCGGCCCTTTGATTTTCCGCCGCAGCTTGTTGACCGCCAGGTACTCCAGGATCCGTTCCTTGATCTTCTCGAGGTCGTAATGGTCCTCGTCGAGGACCTGCTTGGCCTTGCGTATGTTGAGGTTGTCCCTGGTCCGCTTGCTCCACGGCAGGTCGACGAGCCAGTCGAGGTAAGTGCGGACCAGCGATGCCTCGGAGGATTCGGGATGCATCTGCTCGAGCCGTTTGAGCTGCTTTTCCGCCTCGCGCCGGACGTCCGTGGGCATTTTGGCCTTTTCGATCAGGCGGCGCAGCTCGCCGATCTCTTCCGCACGCTCATCCCCTTCCCCGAGCTCCTGCTGGATCTGCTTCAGCTGCTCGCGCAGGAAATAGTCGCGTTGCGTCTTGCTCATCTCCTCCTTGGCCTGGTTCTGGATGCGGGCCTGCATCGTCGAGAGCTCGAGCTCGCGGCTGAGCAGCTCGTTGACCTTCTTCAACCGCTCGATTGGGTCGAAGATTTCGAGAACCGCCTGGCTCTCCTCGATCTTCAGCCGGAGGTTGGAAGCCACGAGGTCGGCGAGCACCCCGGGATCGCTGATGTTGTCGGTGACCATGACGATCTCGGGCGGGAGGTTCTTGAGGTTCAGGATCTGCTCGATCTTCTCCTTGACGTTGCGCATCAGCGCTTCGACTTCGATGGGAACTTCCGGCAGCGCTGTTTCCAGCACCTTGTGGATCTTGACCTCGAAGTAGGGGCGTTCACGGACGTAAGACTCGATGCTCCCTTTGGCGAGCCCCTGGACCAGAATCTTGACCCGGCCGTCGGCGAGCTTGAGCATGCGCATGATGGAGGCAACGGTCCCCACCCGGTGGATGTCCGCCGCCCCGGGGTTCTCCTCGGCCGAGTTCTTCTGGGCGACGAGGAAAATCAGCCGGTCGCGGGACAGGGCCTCCTCGACGGCGCGAATCGAGACGTCTCGCCCGACGAACAGCGGTAGCATCATATAAGGATAGATGACGATGTCCCGAATCGGCAGGAGCGGAAGGACGTCGGGGATTTCGACCTGTGTCGTTTTGGACTCTGGTCCCTCAGTTTTCCATTCAGCTTCGCTCATCGAGGATCCTTGAGCACTACTTAATCACACCCGTCGCCCAGGTCAACCGAAAAAGACGAGGCGGCCGAACCATTGGAAGCGGGATCCCGCGGCCTGGACGTGGGGCGGGTGGTGTCGTGGCGCGCTTCTACCCGAAAAGCTGCTTTACCTTGTCGATAAAGCCCTTGGACATCGGGTTGCTTTCCTCCCCGCCGGCAGCGGCGAACTCTCTGAGCAGCTCCTTTTGTCGCGGCGTGAGCCGGGTCGGGGTTTCGACGATGACGCGTACGAGCTGGTCTCCTTGCTGATACCCCTGGACGTCCCGTACGCCTTTGCCCTTCAGGCGAAAGACCTTGCCGCTTTGTGTTCCGGGAGGAATTTTCATCTTGACCTTGCCGTCCAGCGTCGGCACGTCGATCTCGGCCCCGAGCGCCGCCTGCACGAAGCTGATCGGGACCTCGCAGATGATGTCGAGCTGGTCGCGGACGAAGATCGGGTGGGGCTCCACCTGGATGACCACGTAGAGGTCGCCGGGCACTCCGCCTCCGGGAGCCGCCTCACCCTCGCCCCGTAGCTTGAGCCGCGACCCGGTGTCCACGCCGGGCGGAATCTTGACGCTCAGCGTGTGCATGCGGCGCACCCGCCCGGCACCACGACACTCGGGGCAGGGATCGGTGAGAACCGTGCCCTGGCCGTGGCACTGGCTGCAGGTGCGCGAGACGCTGAAGAAGCCCTGTTGAAAGCTCACCTGGCCGCGCCCGCGGCACATTGGGCAGGTTTGCGGCGCGGTTCCCGGACGGGCTCCGCTGCCGCGGCAGGTCTCGCAGGTGCCGTGCCGGGGAATCCTGATCTTCTTTTCCGTGCCGGTGACCGCCTCTTCGAAGCTGAGCGTCAGGTTGTAGCGCAGGTCGTCGCCTTTAACCCGGCCCCGCCGCCGGCCGCCGCCGGTTCCGAAGAACTCCCCGAAAATATCACCGAAGATGTCCTCGAAGCCGGCCGTGAAATCGAAGCCTCCGGCGAAGGGTCCGCCTTCGCCGAAAGCGGCGTGGCCGAACTGGTCGTATTGAGCGCGTTTTTGCGGGTCGGAGAGGACCTGGTAGGCTTCCGAAATCTCTTTGAACTTCTCCTCGGCCTGCTTGTCGCCCGGATTTCGGTCCGGGTGGTATTGCAGAGCCAGCTTCCGGTAAGCTTTCTTGATCTCCTCTTCGCTCGCGTTGCGCCTGAGGCCCAGCAGCTCGTAGTAGTCTTTTTTGCCGTTCAAACTCTGACCTCTGCCGCCTTACGTCATTATTACAAGCAAGAAAGCCCCCCTCCTGGAGTCGGGGCAGGAGGCGGGGCTTTTGCTCCGTGGACGGGGACAAAACGCCTCGTCACGGTCCGGTCAATCCTTGACCTCCTCGAAGTCGGCGTCGACGACGTCGTCTTTCTTTTTCTTGCCGCTCTGCGCCTCGCCGTCGCCTCCGGCAGAAGCGCCCGCGTGTGCCCCTTGCTGCTGTTGCGAAGCCTTCGCGTACATCGCCTCCGCGAGCTTGTGCGAGGCCTGGCTCAGCTCTTCGGCCGCTGCCCGCATGGCGGCGGCGTCCTGGCCTTCAAGGGCCTTCTTCGCTTTGCTCAACGCGTCCTCGATCCTGCTCTTGATCGAAGCGTCGAGATCCGCGCCGTGCTCCTTGAGCGATTTTTCGGTCGAGTAAATCAGAGAATCGAGGTGATTGCGAGCCTCGGCCGTTTCCCTGCGCTTGCGGTCCTCGGCCGCGTGCGCCTCGGCGTCCTTCACCATGCGCTTGATTTCCTCTTCGGTCAAGCCACTGGAAGCGGTGATTTTGATCGACTGCTCCTTGCCGGTGCCGAGGTCCTTGGCGGAGACATGCACGATACCGTTCGCGTCGATGTCGAACGTGACCTCGATCTGCGGCACGCCGCGTGGCGCCATCGGAATACCGACCAGGTCGAACTGGCCGAGCAGCTTGTTGTCGGCCGCCATCTCGCGCTCCCCCTGGAAGACACGGATCGAGACCGCCGTCTGGTTATCCTGGGCCGTGGAGAAGATCTGGCTCTTTCTGGTCGGAATGGTGGTGTTACGCTCGATCAGCTTGGTGAAAACCCCGCCCAGGGTCTCGATGCCGAGCGAGAGCGGCGTGACGTCGAGCAACAGGACGTCTTTGACCTCGCCCTTGAGCACCGCGGCCTGGATGGCAGCGCCGATCGCCACGACCTCATCGGGGTTGACGCTCTTGTTCGGGTCTTTGCCGAAAATCTTCTTGACCCGTTCCTGCACGGCCGGCATGCGCGTCATCCCGCCGACCAGGATCACCTCGTCGATCTCGCTCGGGCTCAGCCCCGCGTCCTTGAGGGCCTGGCGGCACGGCGGCTCCAGGCGATCGAGCAGGTCCGCGCACAACGCTTCGAGCTTCGAGCGCGTGAGCTTCATGTTGAGGTGCTTCGGCCCCTGCTGGTCGGCCGTGATGAACGGCAGGTTGATATCGGTTTCCATCGAGGACGACAGCTCGCATTTGGCCTTCTCGGCCGCTTCCTTGAGCCGCTGGAGCGCCATACGGTCCTTGCGCAGGTCGATACCCTGGTCCTTCTTGAATTCGTCGGCGAGATAATCGATGATGCGCTGGTCGAAGTCCTCCCCGCCGAGGAAGGTGTCGCCGTTGGTCGCCTTAACCTCGAACACTCCGTCACCCAGCTCCAGGATGGAGATGTCGAAGGTCCCCCCGCCGAGGTCGAAGACCGCGATCTTTTCGTCTTTCTTCTTGTCCAGCCCGTAGGCCAGCGACGCGGCAGTGGGCTCGTTGATGATTCGCAGCACGTTCAGGCCGGCGATGCGACCGGCGTCCTTCGTCGCTTGGCGCTGGCTGTCGTTGAAGTACGCCGGAACGGTGATTACCGCCTCGGTCACCTTCTCGCCGAGATAGTCCTCGGCGGTCTGCTTCATCTTTTGCAGAACGATGGCCGAGATCTCCGCCGGGCTGTACTGCTTGCCGCGAATCTCCACCCAGGCATCGCCGTTGTCGCTGCGCACGATCTTGTAGGGCAGCACGCTCATCGCCTTCTTGACCATGGGGTCGTCGAAGCGCCGGCCGATCAAGCGCTTTACCGCGAAGATCGTGTTGGCGGGATTCGTGATCGCCTGGCGCCGCGCGATCTGTCCGACCAGCCGCTCGCCGCTGTCCGTAAAGGCGACCACCGAAGGGGTCGTCCGGCTTCCCTCGGAGTTGACAAGCACCTTCGGCTCGCCGCCCTCCATGATCGCCACGCAGGAATTCGTTGTCCCCAGGTCGATTCCAATGACTTTGGCCATTTCGTTACCTCTTTACTCCTTTGAGGGCCTTGACTCGCAGCTTATTTAATCATCGGTGGGCGTCTTTTCAACCTCGGAATCGCCGTCTTTTTGAGCCTTTCTCTCGGGTGCCTTGGCGACGGTCACGAGCGCGGGCCGCAGCAGTCGCCCGCGAAACAAATAGCCCTTGTGATGCTCTTCGGTCACGGTGTTGGGCGCGACGGTTTCGCTCTCGACCTGTGCCATGGCCTCGTGCTTCTCCGGGTCGAAGGGCTCTCCGACGGCCGCGATCGGCACCGCTTCGTGCTTCGCCAGCACGTCCATGAGCGCCCGAAGAATCATCTCAACCCCCTCCACGATCGGTTTCCCGTTCCCGCCGCCCTTGGCATGGGCGACCGCACGCTCCAGGTTGTCTACGATCGGGAGCAAATCGCGGATGAGATCTTCGTTGGCGAAGCGGACCGCTTCCTCCTTGTCCCGCGCGGCCCGCTTCTTGAAATTCTCGAGCTCGGCGACAGCCCGGAGGAACCGGTCATAGTTTTCCCGGGCCTGGTTTTCGGCTGCCGCCAGTTGTTGACGCAGGTTCTCCGTTTCGACTTCGGGCGATGGCGGAGAAGCATTTTGGGGCTCGGCCGCGCTCTCGCCGCTGCTTCGTTCTTGGTTATCGATCTCGGCCGTTTCGTTTGGCTTTTTTGGATCTTCGGTCATCGTACGGGCTCCGCAATGATTGTCTCGGCAATGTAATCACCGCTTTCCCGGTTGTCAAGCTTAAGTGAAGAAAAAACCGTTTATTTTCTCGCTACTTGTGTCCCACCCCCAAACGTGGTAAGTGTTTTCCTTAGCTCGAACCTGCCCTATGCGTCTCAGCTATGTCACCTCGGCCATCGTTCTGCGTACTTGGCCGTTCGGTGAATCGGATAAAATTGTCTCGTTTCTGACCGAAGATCACGGCAAGCTCAGGGGGATCGCAAAAGGCGCAAAGCGCTCAGTCAAGCGTTTCGGGAACTGCCTCGAGCCCTTTTCCCTGGTTCGGCTCCGATTCCAGGAGCGCTCTGCCGGCGGTCTGGTCTTCATCCTGGGCTGCGAGCTTATGCGAAGCTTCCACAAACTGGCGAGCGGCCTCGACCGGATCGCCTTCGCCTCGTACTGTGTCGAGGTTACGGAGGGGATGGTCGGCGAGGGGGAGGAGAACCGACCCCTGTTCGAGCATTTGCGGTCCGCTTTAAGCCATCTCGAAGGCGAAGGAGCCTCGTTTTCGTTTCTCGCGTCCTTCGAGCTAAAGCTGCTGCGGCTGGCGGGCTACCGGCCCGTCCTGGATCGGTGCCGGGCTTGCTCGGCGGCGTGGCTTCGAGGCGGTCACGGGGCGTGGTGCTTCAGCTTCCGCGACGGCGGGCTTTTGTGCCAGGGCTGTTCGCGAAGCAGAAAAGAGGTGGTACCCTTAGCGGGAGCGGCGCTGGACGCGATCGCCGATCTGGAGCGGGACGTTGCTTTCGGATGGGGGAAAAATCTTTCGCCCGGGATTGTCCGGGAGATCGAGAACGTGATCGGGAAATTCATCCGTTTCCAGCTCGATCGGGAGATCAAGTCCGCACCCTTTCTCCACAAGCTCTCTGCGGTGTAGAAGCGGCCAGGTCCATGGTCACCGTGGAACGGCCCAAGCAACGGAGATAGCCATGTCCAAGCGAGCCAAATACGTGTACTTCTTCGGGAACGGTCGGGCCGAGGGAAAAGAGGCGATGCGGGCCCTGCTCGGCGGGAAGGGGGCGGGCCTGCACGAAATGACGCGCATCGGGGTTCCGGTCCCTCCGGGGTTCACGATCACCACCGAGGTGTGCGCGTATTACTACGCGCACGGGAAGCGGTACCCGAAAGGTCTCGAATCGGCGACCATGGCGGCCCTCCGCAGGGTCGAGGAGATCATGGGCCGCCGTTTCGGCGACAGCGCGAACCCGTTGCTCGTTTCCGTTCGCTCCGGCGCGCGGGAATCGATGCCGGGCATGATGGACACGGTGCTCAATCTGGGGCTCAACGACCGCACCGTCGAGGGTCTGATCGCGCGCACGCGCAACCCGCGCTTCGCCTACGACTCCTACCGGCGCTTCGTGCAGATGTACGCGGACGTGGTTTTGGGCCTGCGCCCGCGGGACAAGCTGGAACGGGATCCCTTCGAGGAAACTCTGGCGCAGCAAAAACGAGCGCGAGGGGTGCAGCTGGATACGGAGCTCAGCGCCGAAGATCTCCGGGAGGTCGTCGCCCGGTACAAGGAGACGGTCAAAGAGCGCACGGGGCATCCGTTTCCCGAGGATCCGTACGAGCAACTGTGG
Source organism: Candidatus Zixiibacteriota bacterium (assembly GCA_035574315.1). Taxonomy (NCBI): domain Bacteria; kingdom Pseudomonadati; phylum Candidatus Zixiibacteriota; species Candidatus Zixiibacteriota bacterium. The sequence continues at coordinate 100,410 of DATLYW010000031.1, read as the reverse complement.
GGCGCAATCGGTGCGGTCTTCGGGTCGTGGAACAACGACCGCGCCGTCGCTTACCGCGAGTTGTACCACATCCCGCACACCTGGGGCACCGCCGTCAACGTCCAGGCCATGGTTTTCGGCAATTTGGGCGACTCCTGCGCTACGGGAGTCGCTTTCACCCGCAACCCCTCCACCGGAGACCGAGGAATCTACGGAGAATTTCTGGTCAACGCCCAGGGAGAGGACGTCGTCGCTGGGATTCGCACCCCGCGGCCGATCGCGGATCTGAAGATCGTGATGCCGAAGGCGTACGCCGAGCTCGAGAGGGTCTGCAAAATTCTCGAGCGGCACTACAAGGAGATGCAGGACGTCGAGTTCACCATCGAGAACAACAAGCTCTGGATGCTGCAGACGCGGGCGGGGAAGCGCACGGGCTTTGCGGCCGTGCGGATCGCGGTGGACATGGTCGAGGAGGGCATCATCGACCGGAACGAGGCGCTGCTGCGCATCGAGCCCGACCACCTCAATCAGCTGTTGCGGCCGGTTTTCGATAATCGGGATAAGGAGCGCGCCGCGGCGGAAAAGCGCGTGCTCGCCAAGGGTTTGCCCGCAGGGCCGGGAGCCGCGACCGGCCGGATCGTCTTCCATGCCGAAGATGCGGTGGAATGGAAACGCAGAGGCGAGCGAGTCATTCTCTGCCGGATCGAGACGAGCCCCGACGACATTCGCGGCATGGACGCGGCGCAAGGGATCCTGACGGCACGCGGCGGTATGACTTCTCACGCAGCTCTGGTGGCGCGCCAGATGGGGAAGGTGTGCGTCGCCGGATGCGAGGCGCTGCAGATCGACTATGCGGGGCGGACGATGTCCGTGGACGGCGCCGTTCTCAAGGAGGGCGACTGGATCTCGATCGACGGCAGCACGGGGGAGGTGATCCGGGGAGAGGTTCGCACGCTGCCCTCGGAGGTGTTGCAGGTTCTCACCGGGGGATCGAAGGAAGCCAGGAAATCGCGGGTCTACCAGCAGTACGCCCGGCTGATGCGCTGGGCGGACGCGGTCCGAAAGCTGGGAGTCAGGACCAATACCGACCAGCCCGATCAGGCCCGGATCGCCAAGGCGTTCGGGGCAGAGGGGATCGGACTGTGCCGCACGGAGCATATGTTTTTCCAGGGCGATCGGATTCAGGCCGTGCGCGAAATGATCCTCGCCGAGGATGAAAGCGGCCGCCGCAGGGCGCTCGCCAAGTTGCTGCCGATGCAGCGGGAGGACTTCAAGGCGATTCTGGAAATCATGGGCAGGCTGCCGGTCACGATTCGCACCCTGGACCCGCCGCTGCACGAGTTCCTCCCCAACAAGCCCGAGGAGATCGTAGACTTGGCGCGCGTGATGGGCGTTGCGGTGGAGACCCTCAGCCACAAGGTCAAGGTGCTCCAGGAATTCAACCCGATGCTCGGCCACCGCGGCTGCCGGCTCGGGATCTCGTACCCGGAAATCACCGAAATGCAGGCGCGCGCGATCTTCGAGGCGGCTTGCGAGCTCCGCAAGCAGGGGAGAAACCCCTTTCCCGAGGTGATGATTCCGCTGGTCGCTTCGCGCCAGGAGCTGGCGGCGCAGAAGAGCATCGTCGAGCGGGTTGCCGCCGAGACGATGAAGGCCTACGGCGTCAAGGTTCGCTACCTGATCGGTACGATGATCGAGCTGCCGCGCGCCTGTCTGCTCGCCGATGAAATCGCCCGCGAGGCCGAGTTCTTCTCCTTCGGGACCAACGATCTGACGCAGACCTGCCTGGGGCTATCGCGCGACGATGCCGGGAAGTTCCTGCCGACCTACGTGCTCGATGGTATTCTGCCCGAGGACCCTTTCGTGAGCATCGATCAGGAGGGGGTCGGCGAGCTGATGCGCATCGCGGTCGAGAAGGGACGAAAGGCCCGCAAGTCCCTGGAGATCGGCATCTGTGGCGAGCACGGCGGCGATCCCAAATCGGTCGTCTTCTGTCACGAGATCGGCCTCGACTACGTGAGCTGCTCCCCGTACCGCGTGCCGATCGCGAAGCTCGCCGCGGCGCAGGCGGCCCTGCGCAAGCGCTCCTAGCCCCTTACGGCGGCAGCCCGAAGGCGACGACGTCGGAGGCCGGGCTTGTTTTCCTCCAGCGCCCTGCCCGGAAGCCTCGTTTCCAGAGCGCGCGGCCAATTACGGGTGAGCTCGTAACGATGTGTGCATCGTATCCTGGTGCCTCCCGGCCGAGACCTTCCGGCGCGGTCAATGGGCCGGTGCCGCGTGGGCCCCGACCGCGTCCTCCCCGAGAGCGGGTTATCCGACCGCCCGGGCCGAAGCGGGAGCTTTTATGCCGCGGCGCCCGCACTTTCAGGTCTCGGCCCACTTTTGACGGGTGTCTACCTACCAACAAAGTTCCTAGTAAAACGTCCTTGTGAAAGTTTTGTTGACAGTTTTCCTGTCTTTTCGGATAATTTAGAATTCCCGGCAGAGCTATGGAAGCACGCGTCGCAGAGCTGTTGGTGCGCGGGGGGGTCGTCTCCCGCGAGCAGCTCCAAAAAGCCCAGGAAAAGGAACGGGAAAACGGCTCCAGCGTGATGCGCGAGCTGGTGCGGCTGGGCTTCGTCACCGAGGAGGCGCTCACCGATTTCCTCGCCAGGCAGTTCGGTATCGAAAAGGTCGATCCGGTTCCCTCGGAGATCGACGATTCCGTCTTCAACCTCGTCCCTCCACAGCTTGTCCAGAAGCACCAGCTGATTCCGCTCAAGCTCATCGGCTCCACCCTCACCATCGCCATGTCCGACCCGACGGACCTGGTCGCCATCAACGAGGTCAAGTTCATAACCGGCTACGGCGTGCGCGTCGCGCTGGCGTCGCCTTCGGCGATCAAGAAAGCGCTCGACCACAAGTTCGGCGGGGTGAGCTACGACGAGGTGCTGAAAAAATTCGGCGACAGCGACATGGAGGTCATCCACGAACAGGACGACGTGAACCTCCAGGAGCTGCAACAGGCCACCATGGAAGCGCCCGTGGTGACCCTGGTCAACGCGATCCTGGCGGATGCGGCCAAGCGACGCGCCAGCGACATTCACATCGAACCGTACGAGAAGGTGTTCCGGGTCCGTTTTCGGGTGGACGGCGTGCTGCAGGAGATCATGAGCCCGCCGCTGCGGCTCAAGAACCCGCTGGTTTCCCGCCTCAAGGTGATGGCCGGGCTGGACATCGCAGAGCGGCGCCTGACGCAGGACGGCCGGATCAAGCTGAAGATGGGCAACAGCGGCGAGCTGGACATCCGCGTCTCGGTGCTGCCCACGCTGTTCGGCGAAAAGGTCGTCATGCGGCTGCTCGACAAGTCGAATCTTCAGCTCGACATGACCAAGCTCGGCTTCGATCCGCCGACGCTGGAAGCGTTCAAGGAGGCGATTCACAAGCCCTACGGGATGATCCTCATCACCGGCCCGACGGGAAGCGGCAAGTCGACGACGCTCTATTCCGCGCTTTCCGAGCTGAACAAGCCCGAGGTCAACATCTCGACCGCCGAGGATCCGGTCGAGTACAACCTCGTGGGGATCAATCAGGTCCAGGTGCGCGAGCAGATCGGGCTCACGTTCGCGGCCTGCTTGCGCTCCTTCCTCCGCCAGGATCCCGACATCATCATGGTCGGCGAAATCCGCGATCTCGAAACCGCACAGATCGCCGTCAAGGCTGCTCTGACCGGCCATCTGGTCCTGAGCACGCTGCACACCAACGACGCCCCGTCTACCCTCGACCGGCTCGTGAACATGGGGGTGGAGCCGTTCCTGCTGACCTCGTCGGTGAACCTGGTGGCCGCCCAGCGCCTCGTGCGCCGGATTTGCGAGAATTGCAAGGAGCGCGTGGAGGTGAGCCCGGAGGTCCTGGTGGGCCTCGGCGTGGACCCTGCGGAGGCTCACGGCGATTTCGAGGCGCATCGCGGGAGGGGCTGCGCCAACTGCAACGGCACCGGGTACCGGGGCCGGCTGGCGATCTACGAGGTGATGGTGATGGAGGAGCCGTTGAAGGAGCTGGTGCTGCGCGGTGCCTCCGCGATCGAGCTCAAGCGCGAGGCGGTCAAGCTGGGCATGAGCACGTTGCGCATGAGCGCGCTCAAGAAGGTCCGCGAGGGCTTGACCACGGTCGAGGAAACGATCCGCGTGACCGACAGCGACAAGGGATTCGGTTCGGTTTTCTCCCTGGGTTTCTGAGACGGAGGCGCGGAGCTTTTGGCGAAATAGCCGTCCGGCGGCGCGGCCGCCGGTGTTTGGGCGACGACTCTTATGCCGATCTACGTGTGGGAAGGGAAAACCGCTCAAGGGAAAACCATGAGGGGGGAGCTTGAAGCGCCGAGCGTGGATGCGGTCTTTCAACTGCTGCGCGACCGGCGCATACGGCCGCTTCCGAACCGCATCCGCGAGAAAGGGACCGGCCTCAGCAGAGAAATTCGGATCCCCGGGCTCGGGGAGAAGGTCAAACCCCGGGATGTCTCGCTGTTCACCCGGCAGTTCGCGACGATGATCGACGCCGGGCTGCCGATCGTTCAGTGTCTCGACATCCTCGCGGAGCAGTCGGAGAACAAGGTGCTGCGCAACACCGTGCGGACGATCCGGCAGGACGTCGAAAGCGGATCGACGCTCGGCGAGGCGCTGAAAAAGCATCCGAAGATCTTCGATGACCTCTACACCAGCATGGTCGAGGCGGGCGAAGCGGGCGGTGTGCTCAACACGATCCTCAACCGCGTGGCGATGTTCATCGAGAAGGCGACCAAGCTCAGGAAAAAGGTCAAGGGGGCGATGATCTACCCGTGCACGATCGTGGTGGTCGCGGCGATCGTCGTGGCGATCCTGCTGATCTTCGTCATTCCGGTTTTTTCCGAGCTCTATGGCAGCATGGGAAAAGCGCTGCCGGTTCCGACCCAGGTCACGATCAACCTCAGCAACTGGTTCGTGAAGTCGTGGTACTACGTGCTCGGTGCCGTCGTCGCCGTGATCGCGGCGGTCCGGATGTACTACCGGACCGAGCACGGCCGGATGACGATCGATCGCCTGTTGCTGCGCCTGCCGATCTTCGGCGATCTGCTGCGCAAGGTCGCCGTCGCCCGGTTCTCGCAGAACATGTCGCTGCTCTTGAGCTCCGGAGTTCCGATCCTGGACGGTCTGGCGATCACTGCCAAGACCGCGGGGAACAAGGTCGTCGAGAAGGCGATCCTCGACAGCCGGGTAAGCATCAGCCAGGGAAAAACCGTGGCCGAGCCGCTGCGCGAGAGCAGGATCTTCCCGCCGATGGTTTGCCAGATGGTGGCGGTAGGCGAGAGCACCGGCGGCCTCGACGCCATGCTCAAGAAGGTCGCGGATCTCTACGAGGAGGAAGTGGACGACGCGGTGAACAACCTCACCGCGTTGATGGAACCGCTGATCATGGTGGTTTTAGGGGTGATTCTGGGAGGTCTGGTGATTTCGATGTACTTGCCCATCTTCCAGTTGGGGTCGCTGGTTTAGACGCCCGCCGGGTCTTGACACGCCGACACCTTCGCCCGTGGGCGGTCGCAAAGTGATTGACGAGCGCAAGGATTTGACCGAAAAGATGCGATGGCTGCTCTTTCTCCGAGTGGTCATCGTCTCTTTTTTTCTCGGCGCCACGGCGCTGTTCCATTTCTTCAACCAGCAAAGCGATCTCCGGTTTCTCTACACGCTCTCGGTTCCGCTGATCCTCGCGTACGCGATTTCCGTGATCTCGGCCCTCGCCCTGCCGCGGATCAAGGATCTGCGCTTCTTCGCCCACCTGCAGGTCGATTTCGACGTCCTGCTCATCACCGGCATCATCTGGATCACGGGGGATTTCGCGAGCCCGTTTCCGTTCCTCTACAACCTGGCGGTCATGAACGGCGCCATCCTGCTCTTTTACCGCGGGGCGTTTTTCACGGCGATCTTCTCGAGCCTCTGTTACGTGGCGCTGCTCAGCTGGGCCTACACGTTGCACCGCGGCGCAGGCGTGCCCGCCTCGTGGGCCGCGGTGATGCCTCACGTCTTCAACGCGGGAAGTTTCTTCGCGATCGCGGGCCTCGGCGGGTTTTTGGCGAAGAAGCTCGCCGAGACGGAAAAGGCGCTCAAGGCGAAGCAGCTCGATTATCAGGAGCTCGACGCGTTGAAGCAGGCGCTGCTCCAGGGAGTCGGCAGCGGAATCGCCATCACGGACGTTGGCGGTCGCGTCAACTATTTCAACGTGCAAGCGCAGAACCTGACCGGACTGGCCGAGGAAACGGTCCGTGGAAAGCGACTCGACGAGATTTTCCCCGGACTCTCGTATCGCTTCGACGGATCGAAGAGCGGGCCACGCGTGGTCGCCGACGAGATCTCGTTCGCGACGGCGCAGGGGGCGCAGAAGCAGCTGCGCCTGACGCTCGCTCCCCTCAGCGACGCCGGGCAGCAGTTGATCGGCTATCTTTCGATCTTCGACGACATCACCAAACAGAAAGAAATGGAGGAGAAGCTCCGGCTCGAAGAGGAGCTGCGCAAGGCGAAGGAGCAGGAGGCCCGGGGACCGGGCGAGTTCCACTTCGAAGGAGTGATCGGCAGGAGCCCCGGAATCGAAAAGATCAACCAGCTGGTGCAAAAGGTCGCTTCGAGCAGCACTAACGTCCTGATCATCGGGGAAAGCGGCACCGGCAAGGAGCTCGTCGCGCGCGCCATCCACCTCAACGGGCCGCGGAAGAACAAGCCGTTCGTCGCCGTCAACTGCGGCGCGATTCCCGAGAATCTGATCGAGAGCGAGCTCTTCGGCCATGTCCGAGGGGCGTTCACCGGGGCGGTTGCCGATCATCCCGGTCTGTTCAAGCAGGCAGATCAGGGAACGATTTTTCTCGACGAGGTGGGCGAGCTGCCGCTTCATCTCCAGGTCAAGCTACTGCGTGTGCTCCAGGACAGGACCTTCACGCCGGTGGGGGGTAACAAGCCGGTCAAGGTCGACGTCCGCGTGATCTCGGCGACCAACAAGGACCTGAGAAGGGAGATGGAGGAGGGGCGTTTTCGCGAGGATCTTTTCTATCGGCTGAACGTCGTGCAGATCACGATGCCTCCGCTTCGAAACCGCAAGGAGGACATCCCGGCGCTCGTGCACTATTTCTTCCGCAAGTTCACCGAGCTGCAGCAGAAGAAGATCGAGGAGATCTCGAGCGGCGCGCTGATGCATCTGGTGAATTATTCCTACCCGGGAAACGTGCGCGAGCTGGAGAACATCATGGAGCATGCGGTCGCGGTCGCGACCTCTGCGGCGCTCACGGAGGACGACCTTCCCGCGCACGTCAAGGGAACCCCGATTGCCGAAGAAGCGGAGCTTTTCGAGAAAACCGCGCCCGGCGGCGCCGATCTTTTCTTCAGCAAGGGGCTTTCTCTCGACGCTGAGCTCGAAACCCACGAAAAATGCATCCTTTTGGGCGCCCTCAAACGGGCCAACGGGGTGCAGAAGCGCGCTGCCGAGATTCTGGGCATCAATTATCGATCCCTCCGCCACCGCCTGGAGAAATACGGCATGCTCAATACCAAGGGGCACGGTCACGGCGAAACCGAAGAGCCGCAGTAACAATTTTTGTCACCTTGTCGGGTTCAATAAAACGGAATTATGTCCATACCTCGCTAGGGCTCCCGCATGCACCGGTGCCGAGAAAGACCCATTTTCCGAGTCGTAACCCACTGGAAGTGAAAGGAATACAAGGAGGCTTCGGTTCCCCCGCGTCGCCGTGGAGCGATGGACGGAGAAGCCATGGCCTCCGTTTTGCTGCAGCCTCCTGGCAACTTCGAACCCATCATAGCCCACGGGTTGAGAAGGAGGTGAGAAGAGCATGAAGTCATCGACGTTGGGTTTGGTGGGGGATCGAAGATCGACGAGTTGCTTGGGGTCGGGCACCAAAGAATCTACCACGCACAGGAAAGGGAGCTCAACTATATGAAGAAAACACCATTACAGAGTCAGTCGGGGTTCACGTTGATCGAACTCCTGGTGGTCGTTGCAATTATCGGAATTCTCGCGGCGATCGCGATTCCGCAGTTCTCGGAGTATCGCAAGCGCGGCTACGAAGCGCAGGTCAAGGCGGACCTGAGGAACGCCGCGACGGCCGAGGAAGCGTATTTCACCCAGAACTTCACGTACCGAAGCGGCACCCTTAGCAGTAGTAACCCATCAGGCTTTAACAAGAGCACTGACGTCAATATCGGCGCCACCGTCGGTACGAATACCTTCTTGCTGTCCGCTTCCCACAACAATTGCGGTACCACTACGTGGACTTTCGAGAGCAACACGGGACAGATTACAGGAGGACCTTGCCCGTAAAGGACCCACTTCGCGCGTAGGTTTTTCTGAGGGGTGGGTCCTGGCGACTCACCCCTTTTTGTTTTCGCGTCCCTCGATTCCTGAATCTCCCAACTCCATGAAGCGCGAGCAACTCGCGGCCGCCTTCGATGGCGACCGCCTTGGTATCATCGCACTGACCTTACTTGTCTCCTGGTTCTGCCAGGATTTGATCTTCCGCGAGTCAGTGCCGTTTTTCCGCGATCTCAGCACTTACTTCTACCCGCTTCGGTTTACGCTATTCGAAAGCTATCGCTCAGGAAACCTTCCCCTCTGGGATAGCCATATGGCGACGGGATTTCCGGTTCTGGCCAGTTTTCAGTCCGGGGTCTTCTATCCACCGCATTTTATCTTTCTTGCGGTCTCGTTCTTCGACGGGATACGGATTCTGTTCGTTTTCCATTTTCTGGTTGCTGCCGTCGGCGCCTATCACCTCGCACGCAGGTGGGGTTATTCCCATGGTCTCGCGGTCGTTGCGGCGTTGCTTTTTGCGTTTGGCGGTACGACCGTTTCTTTGACAAACCTGCTCAATCACTTTCAGGCGGCGGTTTGGCTGCCATGGCTGCTGGTTTTCTGGGAGCGAGCGGTATGCGCAGGTTCCTGGACAGCTTTTCTGTCGTTCGGCCTTCTCTCCACGATCGGTTTTTTGGCTGGATCCCCTGAGATCTACGCTTTGAACACGGCTTTGGTAGCGCTCGATGGCCTGAGGCTCAAACGATCCCTGCCGGCTGTTTCCTGGAGCCGTATGGCAGTGACCCTGGTCACCGCGAATCTTGTGGTCGTGACGCTCTCGATGGTCCAACTTGCGCCGACCGCCGAGCTGTTTCTGGAATCGCGGCGCCGCCGGGCGATTCCAGTCGGAGAAGCGATGACCTGGTCCCTGGAGCCGCTGAGTCTAGTAAACCTTCTGATTTCCGACAAGGAGCCCGACCCGAGTGCGCCGAGCGGGTTGAAGCTTTTTTTTGCGCGGGGAACCCCGTTCTTCGTGAGTTACTACATGGGCGCAGCGGCGATCTGCGGCGTCTGGTTCTGGCTGCTCCTCGATTCGTGGCGCCCTAAGCTGCCTCTTGCGGTCCTGATCGGCGTTACCTTAGTGCTTGCGCTGGGAAGTCATACCCCGCTTTACCCATTCCTCTATACGCATCTCTGGTTCCTCGGGGCGCTGCGCTTTCCGGAGAAGTTTTTCTATATCACGCAACTGCTCCTGCTGTACGCCGCACTGAAAGGCTTTGTTTTGTTTCTCGATCGCGACGAGCCGGGTTCGAGGAGGAAAGGACTCGCGGTGGCGGCGTTGAGCGTTGCGTGTATGGCGACGTACGTCTATTTTCGCTTCCATTCGGAAATCGTCGCACGAGGCGTTTCGGCCAGAGCGGGCGTTGCACCGGGAAGCGGAATACAATCGGAAATCACCGCCGCTGTACTCGCCGGTATAGAGCGACAGACGGTGCTGATCGTCGGCGTATTACTCTTGTTTTGGTTGGCGAGCAAGAACGTGATCCGACGGTTGCTGTTCGGCGCTCTTCTCGCGGCAGTCGCTTTCGTCGATCTCGCGTGGACTCACCGCGGCCTTCTCTTTCCGCTGGATCCCGGCTTTCTCAGCAACGGCTTCCGTATTCTGCCGCGACCCGACCCGAGCTTAAACCGCCTTTTCTATTATCCGGCTCCTCATAACCTCCACCCCAGCCGGTTTGTGGTGCATGGACGCCGTTCCTTCGAGGAGACCACGGCGTTGTTCTCACGCTATCTCTTGCCGAATGAGGGCATCCTTCACGGTTTCGATTATTTTCAGGAGATCGACGCATTGGCACGCTGGCCCTACTCGGAGTTTCTCGCTTTCGCCAATCCGCTGGACGCTTCGACTCAAACAAGACTGCTGCGCAGCTTCAATGTCAGGTACGTTGTCGCCTTCCAGCCCCTCACCGCCGGTGGGCTTGTCCTTTTAGCGCGCTTCCCGGGGGACCACGCCTGGCTCTACGAGATCCAGGAGCCGGTCCCGCGCGCCTACGTGGTCGGCCATAGCGTCGCCGAGTCGCGCGCCAGGCGCGTCCTGGAGCGGCTCGCCTCCCCCGGCTTCGATCCCCGGGCCGAGGTGATCCTGAACGCCGAGGCTCCGCTCGGCGAACGGCGGGCGGCCGCCGCGAGCGCCAGGATCGTGAGCTACGGGAGCCGCTCCGTCACCGTCCAGGCCTCGCTCGACGGCGCGGGAATCCTGGTGCTTGCGGATTCCTACTACCCCGGGTGGAAAGCGTACGTCGACGGAAAGGAAGCCGAAATCTATCGCGCCAACCTCTTCTTTCGCGCCGTCCCGCTGGGCGCGGGCGAGCACGTGGTGGAGTTCAAATACGAGCCCCGATCGTTCAGGCTCGGGCTGATCGTCTCCATGACGACGCTCCTCGTCCTCGCCGCGATTTCCCTTGGCGTGTGGCGGCGAAACAGAAGGCGGGCGCTCGACGCGGCCGCGCACGGCACGGGGTGACGACCGGCAAAAGTCGAGCGTCGACTTAGTGAGGAGTTCGTTCCGCAGGTGAAGCGCAACTGTTCAAGCCGGTCAAGCGGCGCCCGCCGGTTCATAGCAAACCACTGATACTTTGATGGGGAACGGCGACCGCGATATCTTTTCGTTCTCCGGGACGGTGACTGCCGTACTGCTGTTGCTCGCCTTCATGGGTCTTTCCTATTCGGCCGCCCTGCAAAAGTCGCCGACGTTCGACGAACCGCTCCATCTCTACGCGGGCTATTCCCATCTCCGTTGGGGCGATTTCCGGGTGAATCCCGAGCACCCGCCGCTCGCCAAGATCCTCGCGGCGCTGCCGTTGCTCGCCACCGGGGTCGACGCGAGTTCCATTACGGCGCGGGAGCGGGATCGCGTGCAAGTCAAGAAGCGATACGGCTGGAACTTGGCAGATCGATTTTTCCTCGCCAACGCCCGCACACCCGGGTTTATCGCCTACCCGAAGTTGGTCATGATCTGCCTGGCCGCCGGTCTCGGCATTCTGGTATTTCTCTGCGCACGAGACCTCTACGGGGAGCTCGCTGCTCTGGCGGCGCTCTCGCTTTACTGCCTCGATCCCAATATCACGGCCCATTCCTCGATCATTCATACCGACGTGCCGTTCGCGCTCTTCTTCTTCGCGGGGACGTACGCTTTCTGGAGGGCCTCGTGCCGCCTGACCTGGCCGAATTTGCTCGGAACCGCGCTGTGCTTCGCTCTCGCCGCCGTCACCAAGTTCTCGTTTCTGGTGATCCTGCCCGTCTGGGCCTTATTGGGCGTCGTGCTGGCGCTTTCCCCACAACCGCAGTACTCCGAGATCACATCCCCGCGCGTGCTTACGAGCGCGTGGCACAAGATCGCTCTTGTGCTCGCGGCGGTGGCGCTGGCGGTCTTCGCGGCGTACGGCGCGATCTGGGCGGTTCACGGCCTCCGTTTCGATGCGGTCGGCGGTCAGACGGGCCGGCTCCGGATCGGGCTCCTGGCGACGGAAGAAAGCTGGCTCGGCACGGTGGCGCTGCTCAACGCCAGATACCTTCTAATACCCGAAGCCTGGCTCTACGGCCTGCTCGACGCGACAAGGCGATTCGACCGGCCGTCGTATCTTTTGGGAGCGGTTTCGGAACACGGGTCGTGGCTCTACTTTCCCGTGGCGTTCCTCGTGAAGACCCCGGTGCCGGTCTTGGCCGCGATCGCGATTTCGGTCGTCCTTTCGCCGTTTCGCCGCCTCCGGCCGTCGCGGGACGATCTTTTTTTGTTGATTCCGGCGCTTGTCTTTTTCAGCGCGGCGGCCGGCTCGAAGCTGAATATCGGACTGCGCCACATCCTGCCGGTTTATCCGTTTCTTTTTGTTTTTCTCGGGGGACGCGTTGCGGTGCTCTGGAGTTGCGGGTCCCGATGGGCACGGTGGGCGCTCCTTTTCCTGGCGGCTTGGCTATTGGCCGGTTGGGTCAAAACTTACCCGGACTACCTGGCGTTCTTCAACGAGCTGGCGGGCGGCCCGCGGAACGGATCGAGGTATCTCGTCGACTCGAACCTGGACTGGGGGCAGGACCTGCCGGGCCTCAAGCGCTGGATGGACGAGCACAAAGCCCGAAAAATCGAGCTCGCTTATTTCGGCACGGTCAATCCGGCCGCCTACGGGATCGATGCGACGCCGCTGCCCGGGAGCCTGGTTTTCTCGCCGTGGTCCGGTAACGCCGCCTCCGAACCGGCCGATTACGTGGCGATCAGCGCCACTTTCCTGGCGGGCCTTTATCTGCCGAAGGACTTTTACGCCGGTTACAGGGCCGAGGCGCCGGTCGCTTCCATCGGCCATTCGATCCTGATCTTCCGGAAGAAATGAAGCCCGGCGGACAACGCCTCCCCGGAGGCGCCCGGGCCCGCAGCTTCGTTGCCCGGAATTCTTGTTGTTGGATTTGCCCCAGGGCACTACAATGACATCGATGGAGGCGGTCGCATGAAGCTGACACTGACGCTCCTGTTCGCAACCGCTAGCGCTCTGGCGGTTTTTGCTCCCAGGCCGGCCCGAGGCCAGGCTTTCGGCGAGTACGGAAGAGCCGTCGGGGGGGTGACTCAAAGGCAGAGCCCGTCAGCGCCGAAGGCATCCCGTTCCGGCTCCGGGGGAAAAGGAATGAAGCAAGGGTTCGTTGGCGGGCCCGACAGCCGTGCGGTGGCGGCGAAGCTGGTAGTCTCCTCCGAGCACGCTTCGCTTTACGCGCGGCAGGACGACGAAGGCCAGACCTTGGAGCATCTGGCACGGGGCGAAACATTGACGCCGCTTGTTCAGAGCGTCGGCAACAGGGCCGACTGGTACATGGTGCGGACCGCTCGGGGCACGGTAGGCTGGATCAAGTCTGGGGACGTGCGCGAGGAAGGGCAGAAGAAGCCGTGAGCGAGACCGCTGCTCGCTTTCGTTTGTCACCGGGCGCGTCGATTTGACACGGATGTCGCGGCCGTAGCTTGAGCGCGGTCCGGCAGCACCGTCGAGATTGCGTCAATTCAGCCCATTTCGTTTTCTGCTGTGGCTGGCACGAGAACTGCAACCGTCCCAACTGTGAAGCAACGTTCTTCTTACCGAAAGATTCTCAAACCCGATGTCCCGCCTCGAGCCTGTCGGGCTCCGCGGCTCGTGCCGTGGATCGGCGGGGTGAGCTTCGTGTGTGCCGTCGCCGTGCTCGCAGGTGTCCTCACTCGTTTTTTTTCGCCCCTGGCTCGGGTGCTCCGCCGGCCTGGCGCGGTTGAAACTTCCCCGACAAAAGTTTAGCTTCAGCCGAAAACGCGAGGAAAGCAGCCGTAAGCTTCGGCATCCCGGCTTGTGCGGCCGGATCGGGGCAGGTCGGCCAGGCATCGCTCCCCCGGGTCCCGGGATGAAACGCGCAAAGCTCGGCGCGGTGCGGCAAGGCGATGATGGAAACAGTTCTCAGATTTCTGGAGCGTCGAACCAAGGCCACGAACCTCGCGCTTGGAATCCTTCTGATGGCCACGGTGGGGGCGCTCGATTTCATGACCGGCCGGGAGCCGCACATCCATTTTTTTTATCTCCTCCCGATCGCGCTGGTGAGCTGGTTCGTGGAGAGCCGGGCGGCAATCGGCATGGCGCTGGCCTGCGCCGTCGTCTGGACCGTGGTCGGCAAGGTCGGGGAGCGTTCCTACTCTTCCTCCTTGATCGAGATTTGGAATTTTCTGATGCGCGCCGGGATTCTGCTGACCGTCGCGGTCGCTCTGTCGCAGCTCAGGTCCAAGCTTGACCAGATCTCCGAGCTCGCCAGTCGCGATTTTCTCACGGGGTTGCCGAACGGCCGCGCCTTTTACGAGCTTGCGGCGCGCGAAATGGACCGGGCGTTCGGGCTCGAGCCCATCGCGCTCGCCTACATCGACGTGGAAGGCTTCAAATGGATCAATCACCGTTTCGGCTACGTCACCGGCGATCAGATGCTCTGCGCGATCGCCCACACGATACGAAAGAACGCTCCGCGGGCCGACCTGGTGGGGCGAATCGGGGGCACGGCGTTCGCGGTGCTGCTGCCGAACACCGAACCGGAAGGGGCTCGCTTCGTTCTCGAAAAGATGCAGGGCGCTCTGCGGGAAGAGCGGCGCCGATACGCTCAGCCCGTCACTTTTTTCATCAGCGCCATCGCCTGTGCCAAGGCTCCGCGGAGCGTGGCAGAGCTGATGAACGAGGCGGAAAGTCGCATGACCCGGATGAAAAGCGGCAACCACGACGCCCTCGAGATCGCCACGGTCGAGTCGCTTCTGCCGGTCAACTGACTGACGGTTCAAACCGTTCAAGCCGGGTTTCGAGGTGAGCCGACCAGGCTAGGGGCAGCCGTCGGCAGCGAAGACGATGGGTTGGCACCTCTGAAAGAGTTTCCATCGGGCCGCCCTGTCGCTTTCTCGGCCCGACGACCCGATTCGAGCAACGAGATGCGATAGGTCATCGGCTTCAGCCGACCGTAAGCCTTTTCAGAACCGAGTCGTTGCCGATGACGTGGTATTCCATGTAGTCGATCAGCCGGCGGGCGATCGAGAAATACCTGGCGAGGTCCTGCGGGGCGGAAACGGGTGCGGTCGATCCTTGCTGCGCCGAGAGCTTGTACGATTCGACCTCCTGGACAAGGTTCTTGAGCGCCGGCGGTAAGACGTCCCACACGCCGGTCGACTGGCAGAGCGTCACCAGCTTGTCGTGGTCGTGTTTCTTCGGGATGCTTCCGTGGTTTTCCAACAGCGCCGCCTTGATCGCTTTTTCGACCGCCTCGGCGATTTTCTCGAAGTCGGATTGCTCCGCCGCCACGCCGTCACGGGCCTGGCGCAGCCAGACGTCAGCATAGAATCCCATGGTGCGCTCCGTCGGTGATAATAGAGCGCACGCTCTTTTTTGGCAAGCGCCGTTTCTCTGGAGAACGGCGAAAACACGCGCGCGACCCAGAGCGCGGGAGAAGATTTCCCGTAACCTCCAAAAAGGGCGTTGAGCTTCCCGCCGCGTTTCTTGACGGCGGCCGGGCAGCGGGCCGTGCCCGCCTCCTCCAAACGCAGCCGAGCTTCAGGCGGCGGTTCGGGCGCGCGCCGCCTCCACGAGCGGCCGGTACTTGGCATTGAGCCTCATCCAGTGCTCGGCCCGCCGTTTCGCCTTGGCCAGCTCCGCTTCCGGAAAATTGAGAAACGGAACGCGCGTCGGGCCGACCTTGCAGTAATCGGCGAACTCGGCCGGGCGCTTGTTTCCGGCTCCCGGGACCGGCCGGCCGCCGCTCCCGTCGCCGATCAGATCGTCGATGACCTCGATCGCCTTCTGAACGTCTCCCCGCCGCACGACGTCGAGCAGGTAGAGCACCGGCCACGGGCCCATCCACACCTCGGTGGACCAGCAGCCCGCAGCTCCCAACTGATAGTAAGGATAGAGCTGCGTCTGGTTCACGAAGACGCTGATCTTCCCCTTGATGATCTTTTGCAGGCTCATGAAAGCCTGCGTCGTCCGGTGGCTGTCCTTCATCCCCACGATGTTCGGTTTTTTGACCAGTTCTTTGAAGGCTGCGACCGGAATGGTGAACTTGTGATTCTCGGGGTTGTGGTAGATCACGATTGCAAGAGTGGGGAAGAGGTCCGCGATGTCGTGGTAGAAGCGGATCGCATCCGCCACCGGCAGCGTCTCGTAGTAAGGTACGCCGAGGAGCACGCCGTCCGCTCCGAGATCCTTGACGAAGTTCATCTTCTGGACGACTTCCCTCGGATTGGGGCTGGTGCAGCCGATGAACAGCGGGACTCGCTTGTTGACTGCTTCCGTCGTCGCCGCGGCCAGCACCCTGAACTCGTCGAACAGCAGGTTGTAGCACTCGCCGTAGGTCCCCGTGGTGGCGATGTTGTGGACCCCGTCCTTGATGATCTTATCGACCGCTTCCTTCAGGTTGTCGACGGCGATGGTTTGCGTAGCCCGAATGTCCACAGCATCCGGTGTGGCGAAAGCCGGCATCATCGCCAATACCCCGTTCAGCTCGCTTGCGGTGATCATGAGCGCCTCCGTAGTGATTGGTTAGCGTCCAAAGGCCCGGTCAAATCTCGTCCTCCAGTTATCAATTCGCCGGACGGTTTGTCAAATTTGCGGCGGAAGCCCTTCCCCTCACACCCCCAGCACCAACCTGAGCGGGTTAACCCGCGTCCCGATTCCGAACGTCAGCTCCTTGGTGGCGCGCTCGGGGTCGTAGTACGTCCCGAACAAACGGTCCCAGACCGTCAGCAGCGAGCCCAGGTTGGAACGGTAGTGCTGCGGGTCGTCGCTGTGGTGGATGTGATGATAACGGGGCGTCACGACCACCCACTCGAGCCATCTCGAGCTCCAGCTCACGTTCATGTGCATCCAGTCGTTGCGAAAGACGTGCTCGGCCATGATGAGCTGAAAGACCCAGAAGGGGGCCCCGTGAAGGATCGGCCGCGAGGCGACGAACGCCAGATTGAAGAGGATTACGTGCGGAATAGTCGCGCGGATGCCGGCAAGCCAGTACATGTAGTTCGGAGAGTGGTGCCACATGTGGGTGCGCCAGAAGTATTTCGTGTGCATCAGCCGGTGCACCCAATAGAGGCCGAAATCCTCGACGATCAGGAAGACAGCCAGCCTGTACGGCAGTGGCACCGCGCTCACGGTTGCGGGCGCGTGAGGGACCGGGATCCGGTCGGTCAGCAGGACGGCGAGCATGAAGAAGACGTCGTAGAGCACAAGCGCCGCGAGGTCCGGGAGGATCACTCGACGGTAGGGGACGGAGCGGGCTCGGAAGCGCCACTCCACGGCGGTCGCCGCAAGCCCCAGTCCCCAGAAAACCACATACGGATAAAAGGCCCGATACATAAGAAACCGACCCTTTCAATCCCAAAACGGGGAAGAAAGCAAGACCCTGCCGGGACCGGTACCGCTCGCCCTTAGCCTTCACCTACTCTTCCCCCCGGTCTCTGAATTCTTCCGTCGAAGCCTTGTATCTCGCCCGCCATGGTGGGAGAATCGACCCCGTCTGCGGACGGCAGAGCGACGTCCGGCCGGAATCGGGATGGCTGCGTCGAATCTTAAACATTCCAGAGCGCTCAGAGCCCTGGGTCAGGCCCTGGAGGCGTTGAGCGGCACCGAGAGCTTCGAGCTCAAGCAGCGCGGCAACGAGTACGTCGTGCGTTATCAGCCTCGCGATCCGGGATCGGAGAGGTCGCCGTCGAAAGAATTCCTCGCGAGGCTCGTCGAGGAAATTTGGGGCGAAACGCCTGCGCCGGTTCTCGAGCACGGGTTGCCCCGGTCCATGCAAGAGCTGCGCTACACCCCCACGGATATCGAACGGCTCGATTCCGAGGGGCGTTCGCGACGCGGCACTCCGCACGCCGCCCAGGGCGCCGTCTCGCAAATGCTTCGCGCGCTCGGGAGTTATCTGGAGGAAAAGCAGGCTCGAAGCTTCACGATCTCGTGGCTGGGGCCCACGATCTCCGTTCGCTACCGTACCAATTCAGCCACCACCACGGACTCATTCGACGTCTCGGTGGTCCACGACATGGCGCTCGCCATGCACAGCCGCCGGGCCGAAATCTGAGTTTCGACCGCGGTCGACTAACGTTTCAAACCGTAAAGCAGGGAGGGAAAAGCGGGAAAACGACGAACCGGCCAGTAATTTGAGGGAGAAGGCTACGAACCCGTCGGGCGGTGCCGCTTTGCCTCCTCGCTGCCGACCCATACCCAGGCCTGCACGTAAGCGCCGTAGCTGCCCTCGCCGTCGGGCAGCGTGACCGCGGCCTGGTCGTCGATCTCGAGCATTCCCTCGTGCTCGTAAAGCTCCCTGGCAGCCCGCCGGTATTGCTCTTCGAGGAGCCTGATTTTCTGCGGGTTCATTTTTTTCTCTGCCTGCCAAACGGTACTCGGACAATTCCCGCGGCACGCATCTCATTAGTGCTAAGCCTATGAAGGCAGCAAAGATGGTGCCAAAGAAAACCGGTGATAAGCAGGGAATTTTAACGCGAAGCTCGCCCGCCCGCGGGCAAACCCTCGCGCCGTTTTTTGCCATCCGGGGACGGCACAGGCAGACGAGGAAAAGGGTCTTTTGGGGCTCCGCCGAGCGCTTGCGGGGACGAGGCGGCCTTCCGGCTCGGGCGTGGCTTCATTTCCCCGCGGGCGTGTCGTCTCCTTTCGTTCTGGCAAAAGCGGCGTCGATGGTCTTCTGCCAGCCGCGCATCTCCAGTTGGGTTCCCACGCGCGCGAGGAAATCCGCAACGTTGATCGGCTTGGCGACGAACTCGCTCGCTCCGAGCGACATGGCGGCGGCTCGGGTGGCAAGGTCGTCCCTCGCGGTAAGGAGCATCACGGGAATCGAAGGCGCGGTGCGCTTGAGCTCGGCACACACCTGGAGGCCGTCGGTCTTCGGCATCATCACGTCGAGAACGATCAGGTCGACGGGCTCGCGCCGTACGGCTTCCAGGCATTCGGCGCCGCTGAACGCGCAGCGCACGTCGAATCCGTGGTGTGAGAGCAGGCGACGGAGAAACTCCACCAGGTCCTTGTTGTCGTCGACCACCAGGATCCTCGACCCGGAGGACCGGCTAGCTGGCAAGGGGAAGTCGCTTGTTCTCAACCTCGTCCCTCCTCAAGTCTCGGTTTCGCAGTTTGGCGAGCAGCGTGGTTCGCTTGACCTTGAGCATGCGCGCGGCCATGGCTTTGTTCCCGTCGGTGAGGCGCAGGGCTTCGTCGATGAGCCGGTACTCGAACTGCTTGAGCGCGGTCCGCAGGTCCAGCTCTTTGCCGTTGAGGGTCGGCTGCGGAATCTTCTTGTCGGAGACGAAGTTGTAAATGTTGGGAGGAAGGTCCTGCATCTCGATCCGCCCCCCCTCGCACAGGAGCACCATCCGCTCGATCACGTTTTCCAGCTCGCGCACGTTTCCCGGCCAGTCGTACTCCCATAGATGAATGCCCACCTCGGGCGCAATGCGAACCGAGCTGTTGTGCCGGCGGTTCGCCCGCTCGAGGAAGAAATCGATCATCAGCGGAATGTCCGAGCGGCGGGCCCGCAGCGGCGGCAGGTGAATCGGAATCACCTGGAGGCGGTAAAAGAGATCCTCGCGGAAGGTCCCTTTTTCGACTTCGCGCACCAGGTCCTTGTTCGTCGCCGCGATCACGCGGACGTCGACCGGGACGCTCTGGTCGGCGCCGATCGGGCGGACCTCACGCTCCTGGAGAACCCGGAGGAGCTTGGCCTGAAGCGCGAGCGGCATTTCCCCGACCTCGTCGAGGAAAAGCGTGCCGCCGTCGGCCAGCTGGAACATGCCGGCGCGGGCGCCGAGCGCGCCGGTGAACGCGCCGCGCACGTGGCCGAACAGCTCGCTTTCGAGCAGGTCGTGCGGGATCGCGGCACAGTTTACGGGAACGAACGGCCCGTGATTGCGGGCGCTGGAGGCATGGAGCGCGCGGGCGACGATCTCTTTCCCGGTCCCGCTTTCTCCGGTTACGAGCACTGTTGCGTCCGTAGCCGCAACTCGGTCGACCAGAGCCTTGATCTTTACCATGAGCGGATGCTCGCCGATGATCGAAACGGGGTGAGTCGGTGCCATTTGAGCGGTGAAGCCGGTTATGCGTCAGCCAAGCTTCGTCGAGGCCGAATTCCTGACTTGCTGAGCCCTCGTTGGCGAAATCGAGGGAGTTGTTTTTCTTCCACCATACAACTGTCTCCAAACTCCTGCATTGATCCGAGTCAAAATTACCATTGATTTACGTCAAGACTTTTCACTATAAAGTAGGCTATTTAATTTATTGGCGCGACAATGTCCGGCATGCAGAAAACCTGCCTCGACTGCCCGCACCGGGAGGAGGGGTTCCTGAAGGGAGTGGGGGAAAAAGCCTGCAAGGAATTTTCGGATGGGCTCGCCCGCTACTCGGTGGCCGGCAGGGGAAAGTTCATCTTCCATCAGGGCGAGCCGGTCACCGGAGTCTATCTCATTTGCCGCGGCGTCGTGAAATTGACGACGGTTGTGCCTGGAGGGGAGGAAGCGATCGTGGACCTAGCGGTCCCCTGCAGCATCATCAGCGGCGTCAGTGACGGCGCCGCGGCGAGCCATCCCTGTGCCGCGGTCACCACCGGGGGACAGGTCGAGATCGGACGGATGGGCTGGCGTCAGCTCCGGCTGCTCGGCGAGCGCCATCCCGCGCTCGCTCTCCAGCTCGCGCGCCATTTCTCGGAGAATCTGTTTCGCCTCTACCGGCGCGTCGGGATGGCAAGGCTGCCGGTCGAGCAACGGGTGGCGCTGTTGCTCGAGCATCTCGTGAACTTGTTGGACCGCGCCGGCTCGGAGGAAGAGGTCGTGGAGATCCCGCTTTCCAACAAGGAGCTCGCCCAGGCCGTTTCGACCGCCCCGGAAACGCTTTCCCGCAGCCTGCGCGACCTTCGCGCAAAAGGGATTCTCAAGGTGGAAAAAAGAACGATTCGCGTTCGCCGCAAGGCGATGAGACAATATCTCGAAAAGGTCAACGGCGAGGAGTGATCCCTCC
This sequence comes from Candidatus Zixiibacteriota bacterium, assembly GCA_035574315.1. NCBI lineage: Bacteria > Pseudomonadati > Candidatus Zixiibacteriota > Candidatus Zixiibacteriota bacterium. The sequence goes on along the minus strand of DATLYW010000031.1, from coordinate 79,594 downwards.
CGCCGCCCGCCCCTGATCCTGCCGCGAAGCAGCCGCCCGGCCCGCGCTTTTTTCGCGCCGGCGCAGCGGCCGCGGCCTATTCCGTAGGCTTTGTTGCGTGCCGCGCTCCGGCGACAATTTCTCGACGCCGCCCGGGTAAGCGTCGAATTTTTGCCACCGCACGATCGGCGTTGCGGCACGCCGCGGGGCGAAGCTTTCAGCGAAAATGTCGGCAACTTAGGCGCGGCGGCGGCGGCTTCGTTCCTGCTGGCCTCTGTTTTGCTCGGCGGCAAGGCCAACGTTTTTCTGACGCGACAAGGCTTTGACGGGAGGTCGAATGGACAATCGGGTTCTCGGAGCGGCGCAGGAAAGGGGCAGCGAAGCGTTTGCGGCGATGGTCGGGGAGAGCTTTGCCATGCGTCGGATCCAGGAGCTCGTCAGAAAGATGGCGCAAAGCGACGCCACGGTCCTGATCACCGGTGAAAGCGGGACCGGCAAGGAGCTTGCCGCCCGTGCAATCCACCAGTTCAGCCATCGACGCGACAGCTCGTTCGTTCCGGTCAACTGCGGGGCCATTCCCGAGGAGCTGCTCGAAAGCGAGCTGTTCGGCCACGTGCGCGGCGCGTTCACCGGCGCGATTCACGCCCGGCAAGGCCGCTTCCAGCTCGCCCACAGGGGGACTTTGTTCCTCGACGAGATCGGCGAGATGAGCCCGAAGCTGCAGGTGAAGTTGCTGCGCGTGCTGCAGGAGCGACGGTTCGAGCCGCTCGGAAGCGACCATCCGGTGCAGGTTGACGTCCGGGTCGTCGCGGCAACCAACCGGGACCTGCGGGCGGCGGTTCGTGAAGGGAAGTTTCGCGAGGATCTCTTCTATCGTCTGAACGTGCTTCCGCTGGAGCTTCCGCCGCTGCGCGAGCGCAGGGGCGACATCCCGCTTCTCGTCCGCCATTTCCTTTCGCTTCACGGGCGGCGCAAGGGCAAAGGGCCTCTCGAGATCGATCCCGCGGCGATGCAGGCCCTCGAAAGCTACGAATGGGCGGGAAACGTGCGCGAGCTGGAGAATCTCATCGAGCGGCTCGTGGTCCTGAACGAGGACGGGGTGATCCGGGTGGGCGAGCTGCCCGACTACGTGCTCCAGCCGGCGGCGCGGCGGAGCGCGGCGGCCGCCGAGGTATCGCTTCCCGACGAGGGCGTGGACCTCGACGGCGTCCTCGAAAGTATCGAAAACGGCTTCATTCGTCAGGCGCTCGAGCGCAGCCGCGGCAACAAGACCGCCGCCGCCGAGCTGCTCCGTTTGAATCGCACCACGTTGATCGAGCGCCTGCGCAAGAAGGGCATGCTGCAGCCGCGCCTGGCGCCCGCGGGCGGCGGCGTCGGGATCCTGACGGAGCGGTACTTTTCTTTGACACCGCCCGTGGCCGCGGCTCACGGGCAGACGCGAGGATGCGCCTGAGAGCCGAGTAACTCTCGTGCCCTCGGTGAAAACCGTGGCACGGAGCTTGCTCGGGGCAGAAGCCGACGCGTCCGCCGCGCGGGAACGGAGGCAAGGAATGACTATTGCGGTCAGCGAACCGGAGATCGAGGTCGAGTCGCTCCAGCATCTCATCGGCTGGTTCAATCAGAACAGCCTGGAGTTGATTCGGGAATACCGCAGGCTCGAGGAGCGCGCTCAGCACCTGACGCGCGAGCTCGAAAGCCAGCACCGCGAGCTCGAAAAGAGCCTGCGGGAACGGGAAGAAGCCCGGGCGTATCTCCTCTCGGTGCTCGAAAGCCTCAACGCCGGGGTCCTCATCCTCGGTCGCGATCTGCAGCCGACGTTCGCCAATCGGCGCTTGAACGAGCTGGCGGGGGAAATCGACGCGGAGCGCGCCGGGCAGCTGCTGGGAAAAACACTGGCCGCCAGGCTCCGGCGCGGCGACAGGAGCTTTCTCCCTCTGGAATGCGAGAAGATGATTCAGGGACCCGACGGGATCGTGAGGCCGCTCCACTTCGTGGTCTCGGAGGTGGCGGCGGGAGGCTCCCGCAGCGACTACGTCGTGATTTTCCAGGACACCACCACGCTGAAGCGCCTCGAAGCGGAGGCCGCGCGGACGCGCCGGCTGGCTTCGCTAGGCCTGATGGCGTCGGAGCTCGCGCACCAGGTGCGAAATCCCCTCGGCGGGATCGAGCTCTACGCATCGCTGCTCAAGGAAAATGCGGTCGAGGACCCGCGGCGGGCGGCCGAGGAGATCCTCGCGGCCGCGCGCCGGCTGCACGCCACGCTCTCGCGCCTGCTGTGCTTCGCCGCGGAGCCGTCGATCTCCCCCGATCTCCTGCCGGTGCCTTTGCTGATGAAAGACCTGCTCGTGGAATGCGTACCGCTGTTCAATGATCCGCCGTGGTCGCTCGCGTTCGCCATTCAGCCCGGCCTGCCGCCGATCTGGGGCGACCGCGGTTTGCTGGTTCAGGCGCTGCTCAACCTCGTGGTCAACGCCAAGGAAGCGATGCCCGCGGGCGGGCGGGTGCAACTCAAAGCGGAAATGGCGCCTTTCGCCACGATGAACGGGCGGATCCACCGGGCCGTCGAGATCAAGGTCATCGACGAAGGCGGCGGCATTCCACCGGAGAACCGGGAGCGGATCTTCGACCCGTTCTTCACCACGAAAAAGAACGGGACCGGGCTTGGCCTGGCGCTGACGCACAAGATCGTCCACGCGCACCACGGCTCGATCGAAGTTCTGTCGACGCCCGGACGCGGCAGCCAGTTCAACGTCTGCCTGCCTGCGGCCGAGGAGACGCGAAGCGATGCAGAAGCAAATCCTGATTGCTGACGACGACCCCACCATGCGCGCGGCTCTGGGCGACGCCCTGGGGGGCGCCGGCTACCGCACCGCGCTTTTCGCCAGCGGCGAGGAGGCGGAGCGCCATCTCCGGCAGAGCGGCGCCGATCTGGTCGTCAGCGACGTGCGCATGCCCGGTATGAGCGGTCTCGACCTGTTGAAGGGCTTTCCGGAAGTGCCGTTCATCATGATCAGCGGCTTTGCGACCGTGCCCGAAGCGGTGGCGGCAATGAAGATCGGCGCGTTCGACTTCGTGGTCAAGCCGTTTTCCTACCGGGAGCTGGTCTCGCTCGTGGAGGCCGCCCTCGCCCGCGACGGCGGGGCGGAGCCCGAAGCGGCAGCCGACGGCGGATTCGTCGCCACCAACGCGCGCATGCTCGCCCTTCTCGACTTCGCCCGCCAGGTCGCCAGGTCGCACGCCTCCATCCTGATCCACGGCGAGAGCGGCACAGGGAAGGAGCTTTTGGCGCGCTACGTCCACGCGCACAGCCGGCGCAGCGCGGGACCGTTCGTCGCGGTCAACTGCGCGGCCCTGCCCGAGGGGCTGCTGGAATCCGAGCTTTTCGGCCACGAGCGCGGCGCGTTCACGGGAGCGGTCGCCAGCAAGCCCGGCAAATTCGAGCTCGCCCACGGGGGTACGCTGCTGCTCGACGAGGTGAGCGAGATGCCGCTTTCCCTGCAGGCGAAGCTGCTGCGCGTGCTGCAGGAGCGCGAGGTGGACCGAGTGGGAGGGAAAAAGCCGCTGCCGGTCGACATCCGCGTCATCGCGACCACCAACCGCGACCTCCACGCCATGATCCGCGCCGGCACCTTTCGCCAGGACCTCTTCTACCGGCTCAACGTCGTTCCGATCCGGATTTTCCCGCTGCGCGAGCGGCTCGACGACATCGAGCCCCTAGCGCGGGCTTTTTTCGCCACTCGAGGCTACCCGGGCGCGCGTCTCGCGTCGGAGGCTTGCGAGCGGCTGCGGCGCCACTCGTGGCGCGGCAACGTCCGGGAGCTGTTCAACGTGCTCGAGCGCGCCGCGATCGTGGCGCAGGGAGGAACGATCGAGCCTCGCCATCTGATGCTCGAGGACGAGGCGGATCTCTTGCCCCCGCCAGCGGTCGAGACCTGCCGGATCGGCCTCGCGGGCTCGAGCGCGCCGGGGGTTCCGGAATTGTCCGGCGGCGACGGCGCGGGGCTCTCGATGAAGGAAATGGAAGAGCGGCTCATTTTTCAGGCGCTCAAGCAGGCCAACGGCAACCGGACGCGGGCGGCGAGGGCGCTCGGCATCAGTGTGCGCACGCTCCGCAACAAGCTCAAGCAGTACCGCGCGCGAGGCGCACGGGAGGCGGTGCCATGGCCGGCCTGAGGCTTTTCAGTTTCAGCCAGCAGCTCCTCGAGCTCTCGGCGCGCCTTCGCGCCGCGCGCCACGAGATCCTGAGCGCAAACGTCGCCAACGCCGACACGCCCGGCTATCGCCCGCGCGACCTCGATTTTGGATCGATCCTGCGGGCCGCAGCCGAGGGCGATCCTTCGGCGGGCGGCGAGACGGGCCGGGCCGCCGAAGGGCCTTCGGCACCGCGGGTCGACTGGCGGGCGGCGATTTACGAGCCGGAGTATCCCGATAACCGTCACGGCGAGGCCCGCCTGGACCGGAACTCGGTCGGCATCGACCGGCAGATGGCCCTGCTGGCGGAGAACGCGCTTGCCTACGAGGCGAACCTGACGCTGCTCTCGCGCACGCTGGCCGCGCTGCGCTTCGCGATCAGCGAGGGAAGGAGGTAGGAGCGGTGAACCTGTTCAAGCTGTTCTCCATCAGCGGCGCCGCGATGAACGCGCAGCGCAGCCGGATGACGGTGGTGGCAGGCAATCTCGCGAACGCCGATACCACGCGCACGCCCGAAGGGGGGCCGTACCGGCGGCGCGACGTGATCTTCAGGACGGCGCCAGCGGAAGACGGCTTCGCCGAGCTGCTGAGCGACCGGGCGGCGGAACCGGGCCTCGAGCCGCTGACCGTCGAGGTCGCCGGCGTCAGGCAGAGCAGCCGGCCGCCGAGAAAGATCTTCGATCCCCATCATCCCGACGCGGACGCAGAGGGGTACGTCTCGGTGCCGAACATCAACGTCGTCGAGGAGATGGTCGATATGCTGGCGGCCGTGCGCTCCTACGAGGCCAACCTGGCCGCCTTCAACACCACCAAGGGTTTGATTCGAAAGCTGCTGGAGATCGGGCGCGCGTTCTAGGCAGCGCGACGTCCAGCGAGGGACACCATGAACACAATCAAGACCGTCGAGCTGATCCGCAGGGCGACGACCGCTCCGGAAGCGAAAGGTGTCGAGGACAAGCCCAAGACCGACTTCGGCACGGTGTTGAAGAACGCCTTGGGCGAGGTGAACGACCTGCAACAAAAGGCCGACCACGCGATTCGACAGCTGGTCGGCGAAGGCGCGGGAGACCTGCAGGAGACGATAATCGCTCTGGAAAAGGCCGACCTGTCGTTTCGCCTGATGATGCAGGTGCGCAACAAGGTCCTGGAAGCCTATCAGGAGATCATGCGGATGCAGGTGTAAACGGCTCGCGGCGGCCGCCGCCGCAGGGCCCTGAACGTCCGTGATCGAGCAACTGGAAAAATTCGCCGGTGACTTGAGAGCGATCCTCGCCCGGCTGCTCTCGTTCCTGCCGCCGCAGCAGAAGCGGCTGCTGTTCATCGGGCTGCCGCTCTTTGTGTCGCTGGCCTACGGCGCTCTGCGGGTCGTGGAGCGAATGAATTACGGACCGCTCTACACCAATCTCTCGCCGCAGGACGGCGCGGCGGTCGTCAAGGAGCTGGAGGCCGAAAAAATCCCTTACAGCATCACCGGCGGCGGCTCCGTCATCGAGGTGCCGCGCGACGCGATCTACCGGACCCGGATGAAACTTGCGGCCAGGGGTGTGCCGCTGGGCGGCGGGGTCGGCTTCGAGATCTTCGAAAAGACCCCCTTCGGCGTAAGCGAGTTCACCCAGCAGGTGAACTACCTGCGGGCGATCCAGGGGGAGCTGGCGCGCACGATCAACTCGATCGCGGCCGTGCAGTCGAGCCGCGTCCACGTCGCGCTGCCGTCGCGCTCCAATTTTCTCGGCCCGGAAGAGAAGCCTTCGGCCTCGGTGGTGGTGGATCTCCGGCCGGGGTTCCATCTGAGCCCGGACCAGGTGCAGGGGATCGTCCATCTCGTCGCCAGCTCGGTGCCGAAGCTCAGCGCCGACCGCGTCACCGTGATCGACAGCTCGGGCCGCCCGCTCAAGGAGATCGCCGCGGCGGTGCCGGCGACCGAGGCGGAGAAGCTGAGCCTGCTCAAGAAAAAATATGAGCAGGAGCTGCAGCAGCGCATCGAGACCATGCTCGATCCGATCCTCGGCCCGGGCAAGGTGGTCGTGCGCGCCAACGTGCAGATGAGCCTGCAGGAGACGCTCACGACCAGGGAGGAGTTCGACCCGGAAAACAAAGTGGTGCGCAGCCAGCGCTCGGTGTCGGATGAAACGGCGGTCAAGGGCGGCGTACCCGGCGTGCAGTCGAACGTTCCGGGCAGCGAAGGCGCGGGCAGCGCGGAGAGCGGCTCGAAGCGCGGCAGCGAGATAGTGACCTACGAGGTCGGGCGCACCACCAGCCGCATCGTCGAGCCGCGCGGGCAGATCCAGAAGCTCTCCGTGGCGGTCCTGGTCGACGGGCGCTACGAGAACGAGAAGTACATTCCCCGCACCGCGGAGGAGCTCGAAGTGATCAAGGGGATCGTGAAGCGGGCGGTGGGCTTCGACGCCGACCGCGGAGACGAAATCGAGCTGGCCAACGTTCCTTTCAAGGTTCAGCCGCCGGCCCCGCTCCAGCCCGCGGGCACCTCAGGCTGGAAAGAGATGGTGCAAACGCCGGCCGGAATCGGCGTCGCCGCGGGCGTCCTCGCCACTTTGGGCCTTCTCGGTTTCTTCTTGCTGCGGCGGCGCGGCCGAAAGCCGCCGGCGAAGGCGCCGGAGGAGCAGCCGGCGCGGGTTGCGCCGGCGGCGGCGCCGGCGGCTCAGGAAGAGATTCCCGCGGCGGCGCAGAAGATCGTGATGGCGGAGGATCCACGCAAGGAACAGCTGATCCAGATCGCGCGCGACTATCACGACGCAACCGTCAGGATCATCCGCGGCTGGCTGCAGGAAGAGGGCCACCGCGGGCGGCCGACCGGCAACGGCGGCATGCCGGAGGCGCCCCAGTGAAGGGAAGCGACGCAAAGCAGCGAGGCAGGAACGCGCTCAGCGGTCCGGAAAAGGCGGCGATCTTTCTCGCCGTGGTGGGCGAGGAGCTGGCGACCTCGCTGGCCGGAGAGCTCCAGGAAAAGGAGCTCGTCATGCTGCGCCAGGGCGTCGGTCGCATGGCACAGATCGCTCCGGAGGACATCGAGGAGGTTCTGGAAGACACCTGCCGCTATCTCAAGAAGGCGAACATCTTCGCCGAGGGAACCAGCGAGTACCTCCAGCGGGTGCTCAACAAGGCCGTGGGGCCGGAGAAGGCGGCTGCCATCTTGAGCCGCATCTTCCAGGAGGACGCAGACGACTCCGCGGGGATCGACGCGTTGCACGAGATGGACGCCAAGACGCTCGCCCAGTTCCTGCAGAACGAGCAGCCGCAAACCGTCGCCTTCATCCTCGCCCATCTCTACCCGGCCCATGCCGGCGAGATCTTCGCGCTGCTGTCGGAGGACAAGCAAGCCGAGGTGGCCTTCCGCATCGCCCGGCTGACCAGCATCTCGCCCGGAGCGATCGAAGAGGTCACCAAGGTGCTGCGCAACGAGATACGTCATTTTCAGGGCAAGCAGGTCGGCGGGCTGCGGGCGGTCGCCGAGATCCTCAACTTCGTCGACAACGCCACCGAAGAACGGGTAATGGCGGGGCTCGGGGGGTTCGAAGCTGAACTGCCCGAGAGCATCCGGCAATTGATGTTCACCTTCGAAGATCTGGCGAAGATCGACGATCAGAGCATGCAGGTGCTCGTGCGCGAGGTCGAAAAGGACAAGTGGGTGATGGCGATGCGTACCGCCAGCCCGAACCTCAAGAAGAAAATCTTCGGCAGCATGTCCGAGCGGGCCAGCGCCCTGCTGAAGGAAGAGATCGAGTCGATGGGGCCCGTGCGGCTGCGGGACGTCGAGGCGGCGCAGCGCGACATCATCGATCTGGCGCGACGGCTCGAATCGGAAGGAAAGATCTACCTCTCGGCGGGCAAGGCCAAGGAGGACGTCCTTGTCTAGGCTGATCGCCGCGGACCGGGTTGCGGAAAACGAGCTCCGACCCTACGAGCACGCCGACGTCAGTTCCGGGTCCCCCTCCGACGGCGAGGCGGCTGCGTGGCCGGAGCCGGACGGCGGCCCTGCGGTGCAGTTCGAGTTTCTCGATTCGGCCGAGATCGCTCCTTATCTTCTTCTGCTTGCGGCCGAGGACCGGGCGCGGGAGATCGTCGCCCGCGCGGAGTCCGACGCCGAAAGGCTTCGGACGCAGGCGTGGGAGGAGGCGGCCGCCAAAGGGCGCGAGGAGGGCCGCCGCGAGCTCCTGCCTTCGCTGATCGCTTTCGGAGACGCGGCGCAGGCGCTGATCGTCTTCGAAGAAAGGCTGATCGCCCGCTACGCGCCGCAGATGGTCCACCTGGCGCTGGAAATCGCAGAAAAAATCATCGGCAAGACCGCCACCGAGGATCCGGGGCTGGTCGCCTCGGTGCTGGAGCGGGCCAAGCGCGAGGTCGCCGAGGCGAAGCAGATCCGGATCTGGCTCAACCCGGCGGATTACGAGGTGCTCAGCGAAACCCGGCCCGACCTCGTCCGGTTCGGAGACGGAACGTCGAGAACGATCGAGGTCGTCGCCTCGGAAGACATCTCCCGTGGCGGATGCCGCCTGGAAACGGAGCTGGGGATCGTGGATGCGACCCTTCCCACACAGATCGCCGAGGTCCGGCGCCAGCTGCTGGACGACACGCTGCCGGACGCCGCCTCCCACCCATGAGCCGACTTGATCGAGCGGCGACCGGGCCTGACCAGGATCTTTTATTTCCTTACCGCCGGCGGCTGCAGACGGTTGCGCCGTTTCGCTTCTCCGGAACCGTGACCGAAGTCACCGGCCTTCTGATTGCGAGCCGCGGCCCGTGGCTTCCGGTGGGCGGCGTGTGCCACATCTATCCGCTGGGAGGCGGGCGGCCGACGCTGGCGGAAGTGGTGGGCTTTCGCGGCGAGCAGACCCTCTTGATCGCGCTCGGGGAGCTGCGCGGCGTCGGCCCCGGGAGCCGGGTGGTGGCTTTGGCCCGGGAAGCCCACTATCCCGTGGGCGAGGAGCTGCTCGGCCGCGTCGTCGACGGCCTGGGGCGGCCGATCGACGGAAAGGGAGTGATCGCGGCTCATTCCTACCCGATCTACGCCGGCAGCTCAAACCCGCTCGACCGGGAGGAAATCCGCGAGCCGCTCGACATCGGGATTCGCTCGATCAACGGGCTCGTCACACTGGGGAAAGGACAGCGGGTGGCGATCATGGCCGGCGCGGGCGTCGGCAAAAGCACGCTTCTCGCCATGATCGCACGCAACACGCGCGCCGACGTGAAGGTCATCGCCTTGATCGGCGAGCGCGGCAGGGAGGTCGAGGAGTTCGTAGCGCGGACGCTCCCCGCCGAAGAGCGCGACCGCATGGTGGTCGTCGCGGCTACCTCCGAAGCCCCGGCTCTGGTGCGCGTGCGCGGCGCGTTCATCGCAACCACGATCGCGGAGTACTTCCGCGACCGCGGCCAGGACGTTCTGCTGCTCATGGATTCGCTGACCCGGTTCGCCATGGCGCAGCGCGAGGCGGGGCTGGCGGCGGGCGAGCCCCCCTCCACCAAGGGCTACACGCCGTCGGTGTTCGCGCTGCTGCCGAGGCTCCTGGAGCGGGCGGGAAGCTGGAAGGGCAAGGGCAGCATCACCGGTCTGTACACGGTCCTCATGGAAGGCGACGATCCGCACGAGCCGATCGCCGACGCGGTCCGCTCGCTGACCGACGGCCACCTCCAGCTCTCCCGGCGCCTCGCGGAGCAGGCCCACTATCCCGCGGTCGACGTGCTGTCGTCGGTCAGCCGGGTGCGCTCTCGCGTCACGTCGCCCGAGCACCAACGATGCGTGAGCGAGATCATTCGGATCATGGCCGCGCGGCGCGACGCGGAGGACCTGATCCAGATCGGCGCCTACGTTGGCGGCAAGAACCCCGACGTCGATCGCGCCCTGGAGCTCGCACCGCGGCTGCGCGATTACCTGTGTCAGCGGCGCGACGAGGACGTTCCGCTCGAAGCGAGCATCCGCGGGCTCGCCGAGCTGCTGGCGGGCTGAGAGCGCCGTGGCCGGGTTCAAGTTTCGCCTCGCCGCGGTGCTCCGCCTGCGTCAGCGCATCCGCGAGGAGAGGCAATGGGAGCTGCGCGCGCTCAACGAGCGGCGCAACCTGCTGGAAGCGGAGATCGCCGAGCTCGAGCGGGAGCTGGCCGGCGCCGACGAGGCGCTGGCGGGCGGGATTGCGACCGGATTCGAGCTGAGGCTTCACGCCGACTACCGGAACAGCCTGGCGGCGCGCATCGCGACGCGGCGGGAAGCGCTCGCGAGGCTCGACGGCACGCTCGCGGAAAAACGCGCCGCGGTCGTCGAGGCGCTGCGCGGCGTAAAGAGCCTCGAGCAGCTTCGGGCGAGGCTCGAAGAGAAGTCTCGCTACGAGCGCGAGCTGGAGGAGCGCAAGATCGCCGATGAGATCGGCCGGCGCGAGTTTTCCGGCACGGGAAGGGGGAAAAAGTTGCCTCGCTAGATGCAACCCTTTCCCCCTCCGGGAATTTTCTCCGTCGCATGGGAGTCTTCGTGGCATGCGACTTCGACTGCCACCTCGCGGTTGTCGCAAAGAAAAACTAAAGAATCGCCGCGTTCCGCCGATGAAACGGGGCGGCGGGTCAGTGCCTGGCACCCCTCTTGCTCTCCCGGCGTGCCGGCATGGTCCTCATCGATCACGTAACGGGGGTTCCGAGCGGCGCAGATAAAAGCGGAGCCGTTTTCCCGACCGGTGAAAGCGCGCAGCAAAGCGCCGTCTTCGCGGGCTTGCTCCTGTTGATTCCGCTGGTCCCTCAGCCGGGGGCAAACCCCAATGAGGGCAGCGGAAAACCTCCCGGCGAAAGCGGCCGTCGGGAAGCTGGGCTCGGTGCGGTTGCGCCGCCCTTCTGCGGGGCAACGGAGCTCGCGGCGGGGGAACCGGGCCTCGGCGCAACTTCTCCCCTTGATTCCGCCAGGCAGCCGCGCGGAACGGCGGCCGCTCCGTTCGGTGTGCAAGGATTCGATGCCGGAGTTTCGGCGGGCGCTGTCGGTCCGCACCCCGGTTTTACACCGAAGCTTTCGAAACCTATTCTCGTCGGCCCCGCTTCCGCCGCAGCTGCCGGGTGCACGGCAAGCATGGAGCAATCCCTGGACACCGAAGTCTCCGGCAAAGCGGCTCTGCCGGCTCCGATTGCAACCGGCGGAAACCCACCCGTCGAGCCCGCCGCACCGGCGAGGCTTTACGCCGACGGCGGCGCGGGGCAGGGCGAGTTGCGGCCGGCCGATCCGGGGCACCCGCGGGAGTATTTTTCACCGCCGGGACGGGAAACAGGCGGCGAGGAAGGGCGCGGGCCGGCGCAAGCTTGGGTCGCGCCACCGCCGGACGCGTCGTTTTCGCTCCGGGGCGGCACGGATCCATTGCCTTTCCATGATCTTTCCCCTAGGCGGGAGTCGGGCGCGATTCCCGGAAAGGGCGAGCCCTGCAGCGTCGAGCGCGATCCTGCGGAAAAAGCGGCCGTTCACGGCGTGCTTCGCCTCGCGGCGGCAGAGAGCTCCGGCGGCGGGTTGAGGGAGCAGGGCGCGTGGCTCGGCGAGAACCGCCGCCAGTCTGCAGTCGCTCAGGAAAGCCCGCAGGCAGGTCTAAAAGAAGCCGGCGCCATAGTGGTTGGGATCAGCGGAGCTCTGCCCCCAAGCGCTCCCGAAGAGCGGCTGTCGGACGTTCCCCTGCGCGGGACACGGAAGGCGGCCATCGGCGCTCTGGCTGGAGCGATAGCCGACAGCATAAGGGTCGGAAAGCAAGACGCGGTCATTCAGCTCGAGCCTCCCGAGCTCGGCAGGATGCGGGTCGATCTCCGTGTCGACGGGGATAAGCTTCGGGCGCGCATCGTCGCGGAAGGCCCGGAAGCGAAAGCGCTCGTGGAAAATCACTTGGGAGAGCTGCGCGACGCGCTGCAGGCCAAGGCGATCGACCTGATCGAGATCCGCATCGAGCAGGGTGCCTGGCGGGAAAGCGGCGCGGGTTGGGCCCAGGGCTTTCAGCGCCAAAGGAACAACGGCGACGACTGGACCCGGGAAACGGGAGCGCCGTCCGGCCGAAGGATTTCACGGCGGCCGGCAACGGGACGTGGGCACAGCCCGGGATCGGGGATGAGTCTGTGGGTGTGACGACGAACGACGCCGGGAAGCGCCGGCGCGATGCGCGGCGAAAAAATCAGAGAGGAAACGATGTCCGTACAAGCCGTCGGTAACAGCCATGTTTCGGGCGGCCCGGGTTCCGCCCTGCCCAGCAAGACGGTCACGCAGGAGGATTTCCTGAAGCTGCTCATCGCGCAACTGCAAAATCAGGATCCGCTGCAGCCGATGGACAATCAGGAGTTCGCCGCTCAGCTTGCCACGTTCAACAGCCTCGGACAGTTGATCGAGATCAACGGGAAGCTCGGCGCCCTGCAGGACGCGCTCGGCTTTTCCAACCGGTTCAACGCCGCCGCACTGGTCGGCAAAGAGATCTCCGCCGCCGGCAGCCAGGTCGGCCTGGTCGAAGGAAGGCCGGCGGAAGTGGGCTATCGGCTCGAGGCGAACGCCGCGCGGGTCGTGGTCGATGTCTACGATACGGCGGGAAAGCTGCTGCGCCAAATCGAAGCCGGCGCTCAGGCCGCCGGAGACCGTGCCCTCGTCTGGGACGGCAAGAACGCGGCGGGCGCCGTGCAGCCGCCGGGTCCTTATTTCTTCGAGGTCAGCGCGTTCGACGCCTCCGGGAAGAGCGTTCCGGTTTCCGGCCGGATTCGCGGAGCGGTGACCGGCGTTCGCCTCGACGGCGCCGAGCCGGTCCTCGAGATCGGCGCGGTGCAGGTGCCGCTCAGTTCCGTCGTCGCCATCGGGCCGCAGGCCGCAGCCGCCGCCGCGGCCTTTTCGCGGAGGATGCCATGACGATTCCCGGATCGATGTTCACGGCGATCACCGCTCTCAGCGCCTTCGGCGACTGGCTCGCGGTCGCGGGCAACAACATCGCCAACCTGAATACGGCGGGGTTTCGCGCCTCGAGAGCGCAGTTCGAGGACCTCCTGCCGAGCGTGAGCGGCAGCGTCGAAACCGGCCACGGGGTGCGCCTGGGCCACGTGAGCAAGCCCTTTCGCCAGGGCGCGCTCGAAACCACCGGAACAACCACCGACCTGGCGATCGCCGGAAACGGTTTCTTCACCGTGCGCGATCCTCTGAGCGGAGCTTCCTATTACACGCGGGCCGGCCAGTTCCGGCCCGACGCCGACGGCCGACTGGTGAACGCCGACGGCATGGTGCTGCAGGGAGTCGGCGGGGACATCGTCCTGTCCGGGGCGACGACGCTGCCGGGACAGGCGACCTCCCGCCTCGCGCTGCAGTTCAACCTGGATCCGGCCGCGACGATGCCCGGCACGCCCTTTCCCAGCGGTCCGGACGCTAGCCCCGCTTCGTGGCTTGCCGCCAGCAACTTTTCCGCGGTGACGACGATTTACGACGGCCTGGGGAAAGCTCACGAGCTTACCATCGTCTTTCGCCGCGAGACTCCAAGCAGCTGGGAGTATCGCGTGCTCGCTCCCCGCCGCGACCTAGACACCGCAGCGCCAAGCAGCACGGAGCTGCGCCAGGCAGGCGCTCCCGGGCTCCTGCGCTTCGACTCGTCCGGGCAGCTCGACGCCGCCGCGAGCACGATCACCGACATCACGGGCCTCAATTGGGTCGGCGGCGGCGCGCAAACGCTTTCGGCGGGAGCCCTCGACTTCTCCGGAACGACGCAGCTCGCCGGACCCTCGGCGCTCCTCGCCGCCGTACAGGACGGATCGGCTCCCGGTGCGCTGATCGGGGTCCAGATCGATGCTCAGGGGCTCGTGAGCGGGCGCTATTCCAATGGCGCCCGGCAGGTGCTCGGCGCCCTTGTGCTCGCCGATTTCGCCAACGTGGACGATCTCGAGCCGATCGGGGAAACGCTGTTTGCGCCGACGGCGCGCTCGGGCGCGGCGAGGACCGGCGCTCCCGGGCAGGGTGGCTTCGGCGACATCGTCTCCGGCGCGCTCGAGCAGTCGGGGGTGGATCTGGCGATGGAGTTCGTTTCCCTGATCGGCTCCCAGCGCGCGTTCCAGGTCAATTCGCGAATCCTGACGACCGCGGATCAGATGTACGCCGAGGCGGCCAGGCTCAAGGAGTAGATCGGCTTTCGAACGAAACAGACCAACGAAAGGAGGGCTGTCATGGCACTTACAGGAGCGCTTTTCGCGGGGGTGAGCGGAATCAACGCGAACGGCAACGCGATGAACATCATCGGCGACAACATCGCCAACGTCAACACGATCGGCTACAAGTCGAGCCGCGCGGTCTTCTTCGATCTCCTGAGCGCCGAGATCGGCGGCACCAAGATCGGCCTCGGTTCCCGTCTCGCCGCGGCGCACCGCCCGTTCGTCCAGGGGGGCGTGGAGACCACCAACAGCCCGACCGACATGGCGATTCAGGGCCGGGGGATGTTCGTTTTGAGAGATGCGCAGGGGTCGACCTTTTACAGCCGGGCCGGCCAGTTCACGCTCGACGATCAGGGAAATCTGGTCAATCCGGCAGGTCTGGCGGTGCAGGGCGTGCAGCTGGATTCCGACGGCAACCCAGTGAGCGGACTGCGCAACATCGTCATCAGCCAGGCGATCGTTTCCCCGACCGAGACGACCGAGATCAACCTCACGGCCAACCTCGACGCGACCTCGACGACGCCCGGCCCGGCCATACCGGCGGACGCTGCGGGAACCGAGGACACGGCGGGGAACTGGTTCGCGGCGGCGAATTTCTCCACGGTCGTGACGATCTTCGACTCCCTCGGACAGGGGCATGACCTCACGCTCATTTTCCGCAAGACCGCCACGGCCAACCAATGGGAGTACCGGGTACTGGCCAATGCCGGCGAGATCACCGGCGGGACCGCGGGAGAGCTCCAGCAGGTGAACGCCGCCGGCGGCCTGCTCGCCTTCAACCCCGACGGCACGCTGGACGCGGCGACGAGCAACATCACGGCCGTGGGGCCGATCGCGTGGGCAAACGGCGCCTCCAGCCAGACGATCGCGGCCGCAGCCATGAATTTCACCGGCACGACGCAGTTCGCGCTTCCTTCGGCGGTGAGCGTGCTCAACCAAGACGGCTCAAGGTCGGGCATCCTGCGCGGCATCAACATCGACTCGGACGGAGTGATCACGGGGTTGTTTACCAACGGCGGAACGCAACCGCTCTTCAGGATCGCGCTGGCCGATTTCGCCAGCCCCGAAGGGCTGACCCATCTCGGCAACTCGCTTTTCCTCGAGTCGCCGGAATCCGGGCCGGTCCTGCTGGGCAATCCGGGCAACGGCAGCTTCGGCACGGTGCTGTCCGGATCGCTGGAGCTCTCCACGGTCGATCTGGCCACCGAGTTCGTCAAGATGGTCACGACTCAGCGAGGGTTCCAGGCTTCGTCGCGAACGATCACCGTGACCGATACCTTGCTCGAGGAGGTGTCCAACCTGAAACGATAGGGCGTCCCGCCTCCGACGCGTCTCGAGCCCGCAGACGTCGCACTTTGCGCGGCGCTCGGGCTGGACCCGGATTCCGCGGTCGCGTATTGGCGCGGGAGGGAAGGAGGCGCGACGGCAAGCCGCTGCAGCGATGGCAACGGGTCGTGACTCTGAGCGAGGGTTCAATCAGGCTGCTTGGATGAAAGTCGGTGCTGGGTAACGAAGGTCGGAGCCTGGAGATGTCAAGACCTTGAAATTTCGGGTTTCCGCCTTTCAGCTGTTTCGAGGTTGCTCTCGCTGGTCGGCGCAACCGGGTCTAAGGATTAAAGAAAGCCCGCCTTCTTTCCGATAAGTTTCCTGTGCGCGGCCGCGGCCCCGGCGGGCCGGGGGGCGCAACGAAACGGCTCTGCCGGGAGGAAACAGCATTGCTCGCCCAACCACAGGCCCTGAACTGCAGCGAAACGGAAACGTGGGTCGAAGCACCGGTCCTGGTGTCGGAGATCATGACGGGCTCGGTCCTGACGGTGCGCTCCGAGCAGAGGTTTACCGACGTCGTGTCGGTGATGGCGCAGCATTCGTTCCATCACGTGCTGGTAGCCGATGCCAAGGGCTGCCTATGCGGCGTGATCTCCGATCGCGACATTCTGCGCTCGCTGCGGCGCATGCCGGACTGGGAGCGGAAGAGCGTGAGCATGGTCATGACCCGCGATCCGGTTACGGTTCCCCCTGACGCGCCGATTTCCCGAGCGCTCAAAACGATCCTTTCCCGGCGCGTCAACTGCCTCCCGGTGGTCGACGAGGGCGGAAAGATCCTCGGCATCGTGACCACCACCGATCTCCTCAAAGCGTTCGAGAAGATCCAGCTCCGGATCGAAAAGCGCCGGGTCCTCCCGTAAGCCACTTCGCCGTTTCTTCGATCGGCCCGTCGGCGCCGCACGGTGGCACCGTCCTTGCTCGTCCCCAGCGGAGCCGGCCGGTTCAAGTTGTTTCGGCCGGTTGCCGATAAGGATTTGACGGAAGCCCGTCAACAAATCGGCGCCAGCCACGGCGCGGGGGCGAGTTGAAGAACGGCTGAAATGGCCCAGGTCCTTTCTCAGGAAGAGATCGACGCCCTGCTGAGCGGCGTCGCCAAGCAACAGCCGGCAACGGTGGCGTCGGAATCCGGGTTGAAAAGAGCCCCGGCCTCGCCCGACTCGCCCGACTACAAACCCTATGACTTCACGCGCAGCGAGGCATCGGCGCGGGGGCGGCTCCCCGGGCTGGAGGTGATTTTCAGCGATTTCGCCCGCCGGCTGCGAAGCATCGTGGTCACCGAGCTTGGCAAATCGGTCGACGTCGCCTTCGACGGTATGGAGGTCGTCTCGTACGAGCACCTGATTCAGAGCTTTCCGCTTCCCGCGAGCATGCACGCGGTGCGGCTCGATCCGCTGCGCGGCGTCGGCCTCTGGGTCATCGAGGCGAGGCTCGCCTTCGCCATGGTCGAGCTCTTTTTCGGCGGCAGCGGGCAAAAAACCACCAAAGTCGAAGGGCGTGATTTCACGCTGATCGAGAACCGGTTTCTGGGTAAGTTCGTCGAGCGGATGTTGCGGGGAATGGAAGAATCGTGGCAGTCGGTGGCGCCGCTCAAGGGGCGGTATCTGAGATCCGAGGTCAATCCCTACCTGTTGAACGCCGCCAGCATGGGCGACGCGATGATCCTGGCCACCTACAATATCAACATGTCGCCGGTCAGCGGAGCGGTCCTTTTTTCCCTGCCCCTGGCAGCGATCGAAGAGCTGCGGGGCCAGCTGAAGTCGGTGGTGCCGATCGCCGACGATCCGGACAGCATGGGACTGTTCCAGCGGTTGCTGCAGCCGCTGATGGACGTCGACGTCGAGGTGAAGGCGGTGGTCGACGTGATCGAGATGAGCGTCGGGGAGATCATGGGGCTGAGGCCCGGCGACGTGCTGCAACTCGGTGCCCGGGGTCTCGACCAGGTCGAGCTTTGGATCGAGGGCAAGCGGAAGTTTCTGGGCAGGGGCGCGCAAAGAAACGGCAACAAGGTCGTCGTGGTCACGGGGCCGACCCGAAAAGCCGGCCCCGCCCGCAAGGATCGGTAGGAACGGAGGAACCATGGCGGAGGAAACCAGCGAAAACGGCGCGGGCCGGGGAAGCGCGGAGCAGGTGGACCTGTCGCTCCTCATGGACGTGCCCTTGCAAGTCACGGTCGAGCTCGGGCGGGCGCGGTTGACGATCGAGAACCTTCTCAAGCTGAACCAGGGTTCAGTAGTGGAGCTGAACCAGGTGGTGGGCGAGCCGCTCGACATCCTGGTCAACAACAAGCTCATGGCCCACGGAGAGGCGGTGGTCGTAAAGGACAAGTTCGCCGTCCGCATCCTCGACGTTGTCAGCCCCGAGCGGCGGATCGAAAACCTCCGCTGATCCCCGACTCCGCGATTGCGATTGACGCGGAACACGTGGGTCAACCCCTGCGCAACGAAGACGATGAGGTCGGTACCTCGGAGCCGATATGAACCAGGCTTCTTGGATGCAGGCCAGTGCTGACAATGACGCCGAGCGTCTCGAAGCGCCAAGACTTTGAAATTTCGCGTTTCCGCGTCTTCGCTGCTCCGGAGCTTGCCCCTCACTTTGCGGCGACAACTGCGGATCTGCGCTGATCAACGCGTTCCGTTCTTCGCCATCTTGAGGACGAGAATGCTGATCCGGCGGTTTTCCGAGCTGAGCGGGTCGTCCGGCACGCGCAGGAGGCGGTCGGCGTGGCCGACGACCCGCTGGATGCGATCGCTCTGGACGCCCAGCTCCTCCAGAGCCCGGCGCGTGTTCAGCGCCCGCGCGGACGACAGCTCCCAGTTGGAGTAGTACGAATCGTCGTGGTACGGGCGGGCATCGGTGTGGCCGCTGATGACGATCTTGTTGGGAATCTCACGGATCTGGCGCGCGATGACCTCGAGGACCTTGCGCATCGTGGGCCCCACCGTGGCGCTGCTGATCTGAAAGAAAGACCGTTTTTCCTTGTCGATGATGTCGATCAGAAGACCTTCCTCCGTGATCGCGATCGAGATCTGATCCTCGAACCCGGCCAGCTCCTTGAGCTTGCGGATCTCCTCGCGGAGCTGCGCGCGCAGCACCTCCAGGGAGGGCGATTGGATGATGCCGGCGCCGATCCGGTCCTGGCCGCCGTCGGGAACGAGGCCGCTCGATCCGCTGAAGACTCCGGGTTCCCGGAAATAGTGGGCGATGCCGGCCTTGAACCGCTTGTCGCTCGCTCCGAGCACCCACAGGACGATGAACAGAGCCATCATCGCCGTCACGAAATCTGCGTAGGCGACCTTCCAAGCCCCGCCGTGATGGCCGCGATGCCGCCCGCCGGTTTTCTTGACGATGACCTTCGTCCGCTCGGGCGCGCCGTGCTCCGGCTGCTTCTTGCCGCTTCGCGAGGTCATCGCTACTCCTTCCTGCCCCGGCAGATCTCTTCGAGCTCGAGGGCGGAGGGGCGTTCGCTGCTGAAGACCGCGCGGCGCGCGTGCTCGACTGCGATGATCGGCGCAGCGCCGTTGAGGTAGGCCAAAACACCGGTCTTGATACACTCCAGGTACCGGGTCCTATCCACGAGCAGGAGCTCCATCTTTTGCACCAGCGGCTGGACGATCCCGTAGCAGAGCAGGATGCCGAGAAAGGTTCCGACCAGCGCCGCGGCGATCTTGTGGCCGATCACCTCCGGCCCCTGGTCCATCGATCCCATCGCGATGATCACGCCGAGGACCGCCGCGACGATCCCTAGCCCGGGGAGCGAATCTCCCGTTTTGGTGAGCACGCTCGCGGGCATGCGTCCCTCCTCCTCGTGCGTGTAGATCTCTTCGTCCATCAGGTGCGAAAGCTCTTCGGGGTTGGTCGAGCCGCTGATGACCAGCCTCAACGTGTCGAAAAGCATGTTGCGGGCAGCGTGATTTTTCATGAACCGCGGGTATTTCTTGAAGATCTCGCTGGCGTCGGGAGCATCCACGTCCTTTTCGAGCGCTATTCCGCCGCTCTTGCGCATCACCGAGAAGACCTCGTAGAGCATCGCGAAAAGCTCCACGTAATCGGCCCGGGAATGGCCGCTGCCTGTAACGGCGGCTTTGACGTTGCCAGCGAGCGCTCGCAACGTCTTGGTCGGCGTGCCGGCCACGACGCTGCCGACCGCCGCCCCACCGATGATCAGGAACTCGATCGTCTGGTTGAGCACCGCGATCGGCCCGCCTTCCAGGACGAAGCCGCCGATCACGGCGCTGAGGACGATTCCAAACCCCAGGATCGTAAACACTGACGTGGATTACCTTTTGTCGGGCGCAACCGGCCGCCGGGCTTCGACTGTCCGTCACAGCTGAAATCGTCACGGCGAGGGATTTCTTTAGCACAAGCTAAAGGGTTGCCCGGCTCCGGCCGAATTAAATTGTGCCATGGATGAACAAATCGTTCCGGGCGGGGAGCTGCAGCAACGGATCATCGGGCGCTTCTGGTCGGCCCGAGTCCGCGAGCTGGCCGAGGTGTCGCGCAACGAGAGGGCGTCGGTGCAAAGCGTCGCGCGCGTGATCGCGGGCGACGGAGCGCTATCCAGCCGCCTGATCGAGGTGGCGCGCTTCGCCGGCGGCCGGGCGTCGGGCATCTCGACGCTGGCCGCCGCGATCACCGCTTTCGGAGTGGACCCGGTCGTCGCGCTGGCTCTTGGACTGACCGCTTTCGGGGAAGCCTGGAGAGAAACGAACGAGCAGGGCGCGGAGCACGGCGGGCTGCCGGCGCTCCGTGAGCTATGGGAGCATTCGCTGGGCTGCGCGGCTGTGGCCGCGCGGCTGGCGAATGGCGCCGGCAATGCGGCGCCGCACCTGGCCTTCGTTGCGGGCTTGCTGCACGACCTCGGGCGTGTCCTTCTGCTCCGCCACTCCAGCCAGAGGCTCGCCGATGCGGCCCGGCTCGCGACCGAGCAAGGCGTCGCTCTCCTGGAGGCGGAGTCGCGAGTTCTGGGAATCGATCATGCCGAGCTCGGCGCGCAATGGGCCGAAAAAGCGAATCTGCCGGCGGCGGTCGTTCAGTGCCTCCGCTATCATCACGAGCCGCCGCAGACCATGGAGTGCCCGGCGGAAGCCGGCGTGCGGGCGCTCGCGACGATCGTGCAGCTCGCCGATGCGCTCTGCGAGACCTATGCGATCGGCAAGAGCGGCGAGCCGCTGGCCCCGCACGCTGCGCTGCGGGGAAACGCCGAGCTCGCGGCATCCGATTGGGCCGAGGTGGCGGGTGCCTTGAAGCGGCGGATCGAAGCTGCGCGCGACAAGCTCGGTTTCGTCGTGCGCTTCGAAGCCGAGCCTCCGCCTTTCCTGCGTGGGCCCGCGTTCCGGGCCGGCGGGCGCGCGCAGGTGATCCCGTTCCCGCAGAAAGCCGGTCCCGCGGTCGTCGCGCCCGAAAGTGCGCCAGCGAAAAAGCTCACCATCCTCGTGGTCGAAGACCACGGCTCTCTGTGCGACATGCTTGGCCTGTTCTTCATGCGCCACAGCTATCACGTGCGCACGGCGAGCAACGGCGAGGAGGCCATCGACATTCTCGCCAAGGAGGAAATCGGGCTCGTCCTGCTCGATTTGATGCTTCCGCGGGTCGACGGCTTCGCGGTGCTCAAGTGGATGCGCGAAAAGCGGCCCACCGGAGCTGCTCCATACGTGATCGTGGTTTCCGCGGGGGCGTCGGAGAAAGACCGCAGCAAGGTTCTCGAGCTCGGCGCCAACGAGTACATGCCCAAGCCGTTTCATCTGACGCGGCTCCTCGAGCGCGTCCAGGCGGTGGAAAAGCACCTTCTCGGCTCGCCGCAGACCGAGCGCCCGTCCTAGCAAAAGCTCAACGCCGCTTCGCGGCGGCTCGATGGCCCGAGGAAAACGACGTCAGGACGCCGACGGCAGGATCGCAGCCGTGGCCGTCTCTAGTTGCCGGCGAAATCCTTGGCGCCCGCGGCGCCCTCCAGGGCGCCGATGAGGTTGTTGATGTAGCGCGCGTTCTCCAGAATCTTGGAAAGGATTTGCTCCGGCTCGAAAGGGAGCCCGTCCCTGCGGCGGTCGAGCAGGATTTCGCCGCCGCTCAGGATGACCTGAAGCGCGTCGCGTGCCATGCAGGCCAGGGCCGTGCGGCCCGCCGACCGCGGAAGGGATCGCCCGGAGCCGACGCGCGGCTGCGGCGTGAGAGCGCGCCAGCGTGCGTAAGCCTGTCTCATGATCGCTCCTCCGTAACTCATCGCGGTTCCTCGTCGGAAACGCAAGCGGCGTGCCACCTCATCTCGCTTCCGGCCCGGCGCGCCGAGAAAGAACCGCCGAGGTAACGCAGGGCACGCGGCGCAATTGCGAGCGGGCCGAGGCGGGGGCGCTGTCAATAAATTGGCACCGCAGCGGGTTTGTTGACGGCGCCGAGCGGCGCCGTCCCCCCGGCAACCCGGAATTCCTCGGATTTTTTGCGGTGCACGTGCTGGCATATCCGTTGCTCGGCGGTTCGCGCACGAGGCCATCATGAAAATCGTCGTCATTGCGCTCGCTGTGGTTTTGACGTTGCTCGGCGGAGGAGGAGCCGCAGTCTGGTTCTTCGCTCCCCAATACCTTCCGGCTTTCATCCGCCCCGCGGATTCCGCCGATTCGAAGGTGACGGCGCACCGCAAGGAGCCCGAGGTGGGTGCGGACCTCGACGTTTTCGTGGTCAATCTCGCCGCGCCGGAGACGTCCCGCTACCTGAGGACGACGCTGAGTCTGGGGGTCAGGGACCAGCACGACAAGGAAAAGATAAAGGAGCTCACCGGTCCGATTCGGCACGCGGTCATCATGTATCTGAGCAAGCGCCGGACGGAAGAGCTGCTCGATCCCGAGGGCAAAAACAGGATCCGGGCGGAGCTCAACAAGGAGATCAATCACGCGATCGGCGAGAAGCTGGTGCTCAATGTTTACTTCAAGGAATTTCTCATTCAGTAGGGTGCCGCTCGCCGCGGGGATCGACGCGGCGCCGGCCGCATGGCGCGCCGCAGCCGGCGCCTGGAGGATGATGGTCCGGCGCATCGGCCGGGCGCTGGGGGGCCGCCCGCCGGCCGCCGCCGAGCTCGAGCACGTGGCCACCCTCGCGCTCACGGCGCAGAGCGCGCTGGTGCTCGTGCGCCTGGGCGGAGAGACGCTGCTGCTCGGGGCGACTCCCCACAGGATCGCCGTGCTCAGTCGGCGGCACGATCGAGAAGCGCCGGCCGTCGGCGGCAAAGAGGCGGCGTCGTGAACAGCTCCGCGCTCTCCCTCCTCACCGGGCCGGTCAAGGGAACCGAGCTGGCAACGGTGCTGGAAATCTTCATCCTGCTCACGCTGCTCTCGCTCGGGCCGCTCGTGCTGATCACCATGACCTCGTTCACCCGCATCGTCGTGGTGCTCTCGTTCTTGCGCCAGGCGCTCGGGACCCAGCAGTCGCCTTCGAACCAGATCATCATCGCGGTCTCGCTGTTCCTCTCGTTCCACGTCATGGCCCCCGTGTGGCAGGAGATCGAGGCCGAATCCGTCACGCCCTATTTCAACCGGCAGATCGATCCCCAGGCTGCGCTCACCCGCGCGTGGGAGCCCTTGCGCCAGTTCCTGTTCAAGCAGACGCGCAAGGCGGATCTGGCGCTGTTCGCGCGCATTCCCGCCGGGCGCGAGATCGGGCCGGCGGACGTCGCCGCCAGCAGCCTGATCCCGGCCTTCATGATCTCGGAGCTGAAGACCGCCTTCCAGATGGCGTTCATGATCTACATTCCGTTTCTGATCCTCGACCTCGTGGTCGCGTCGATCCTGATGTCGCTGGGAATGATGTTCCTGCCGCCGGTCCTGATCTCGCTGCCTTTCAAGCTCGTGCTGTTCGTGCTCGTGGACGGCTGGAACCTGCTCGTCGGCTCGCTGCTCAGGAGCTTCGCATGACGCCCGAATCCCTGGTCGATCTCTTGCGGGGCGCCCTCGAAGTCGGCGCGGCGGTGGCAGGGCCAGCGATCCTCTTCGGTCTGGTCGCGGGGGTAGCGGTCAGCATTTTTCAAGCGACGACGCAGATCAACGATTTCACGCTGGTCTTCGTCCCCAAGGCGCTGGCCGTGATCTTGGCGCTCGTGCTCTTCGGAGCGTGGATGCTGCAAGTCTACACAGGATTTACGCGGGAGATCATCGGCAATCTGCCGAACTTCGTCAGTTGAGCCGCCGTGGAGGTACGAAGCTGAAATGACCGCGCTGGCAGCTTTCATCGGCCGCTACGGGGCAGAAACCGTGAGCTTCATGCTGGTCTTCGGGCGGGCGCTCGGCCTGATGGTCGGCGCGCCGTTCTGGGGCGGCCGAGCGCTGCCGGTCGTGGTCCGGATCTGGGTGGCGTTGCTTCTGGCCGTAGCGGTCTTCCCGTCGGTCCCGGCGGCGTCCGTGGCGGACCTGACCGTTCTCGCCCTGGTGTTGTTTCTCGGAGGCGAGATTCTGCTGGGATTGACGCTCGGCTGGACCGCTCAGGTGCTCTTCGCCGGGATGCGGCTTGCGGGCCAGCAGATCGAGGTCAAATCGGGGCTCGGCCTGGTCTCCCTCGTCGATCCTCACGAAGGGGGTCATAGCGGCATCTTCGCCGTGTTCCTGGAGCTGGCGGCGGGCCTGATCTTCCTAGCCCTCGACGGGCACCTGCAGCTCGTCCAGGCCCTGCTGTCGAGCTACGCGGTTTTCCCGCCGGCCGGGACCGGCAGCTTCGCCGGCCGTCTGCTCGAAGGCGTGGTCGCGTCGGGGACCGAGATTTTCGCCATCGCTTTGCGCGTGAGCGCTCCCGTGCTGGTGGGTTTGCTCCTGAGCGACATCGTCCTCGGAGTGCTGAGCCGGGCGATTCCGCAGATGAACGTCTTCATGGTGGCGCAGCCGCTGCAGTTCGGCGTCGCGCTGTTGTTGCTGATGCTGTCGCTCCCGGCTCTGGCGTGGCTGATCGCGCGCCAGCTCGCGGCCGGGGCCGGCTTTCCAGCGGCGGCCGGTTAGGAGCGCGCCGGAGAGTATCATGGCCGAGGAAGCGTTCCAAAACGATCTGGAGAAGAGCGAGGAGCCGACACCCAGGCGGCGCGAAGAGGCCCGGCGAAAGGGGCAGTTCGCGCGGTCGAAAAACCTGGTGCCGGCGGCCACGCTGGCCGCGACTGCGGTTGCGCTGCGCTTCGGAGGCGAAGAGCTGACCGCTCGCATCGGGCGGTGCGCCGTCGCCTTTTTCGAGCTCGCCGGAACCTGGAAGCCGGCGACCGGCGAGGAGCTTTCGGCCCTGGCAGTCGAGACCGGGCTGCTCCTGGCTCCCGCCTTGCTGCCCGTCCTTGGCGCGGGTTTGCTGGCCGGCCTCGGATCGGGATTTCTCCAGAGCGGGTTCGTTCTCGCCGCGGAGCCGCTGAAATTGGACTGGACCCGGATCAACGCGGCGGCGGGTTTCCGGCGTCTTTTGAGCCTCGAAGCCGCTGTCGAGCTCGTCAAGGCGATCATCCTGATCGGCGCGCTGGGCACGCTCGGCGGCGCCTACCTCTACTACGGGATTCCGTCACTCGCCGCGCTGGCGGGGTTTCGCGCGGCGGAGGTCTTCTCGTACGCAAGCACCGAGGGCGCCCGGCTGACCGCCTGGGTCGCGGGCGCCATGGCGGCGCTGGCGGGGCTCGATTACCTCTACCAGCGACGGCGCACCGAGGCGCGGCTGCGCATGAGCCGAGAGGAAATCAAGGAAGAGCTGCGCGAGCAGGAAGGAGATCCCCAGCTCAAGGGCCGGCTCAAAGGGCTCAGGCAAAAGATGGCGCGCCGCAGGATGAGCGCGGAAGTGGCGAAGGCCGACGTCGTGGTCACCAACCCGACCGAGCTGGCGGTCGCGCTCCGCTACCGCAGCAGCGATATGGCGGCGCCGCGGGTGGTGGGAAAAGGCGCGGGCTTCCTGGCGGCAAAGATTCGCGAGATCGCCCGCGCCAACGGAATCCCGATCGTCGAGAACAAACCGCTCGCGCGCCTGCTCTACCAGCGGGTGGAGGTCGGGCGCGAAATTCCCGAGACGCTCTATCGGGCGGTAGCGGAGGTCCTGGCTTACGTCTACGGATTGCGCGCGCGCAAAGCGGCGGCCCGAGCCGGGAGCGGGCCCGCGGCGCGCCGATAGCGGAGAGTGATGGCTGCGCAAACGCAAATCCTGAGCAACGGGCGGGTCGTCGAGCTGCTCCCCGCTGCGGGCCTCACCGGCGCCGTCCTGATGATGGTGCTGCCGGTGCCGCCGTTTCTCCTCGATCTCGCACTGGTCGGCAGCATCGCTCTCTCGCTGACGGTCCTGATCGTCGCGCTCTATGTTCGGGACGCTCTCGACTTCTCTTCCTTCCCGAGCGTGCTCCTGTTCGCCACGTTGTTTCGTCTCGCGCTCAACGTCGCCTCGACCCGCCTGGTGCTCGTTCGCGGCGAGGAGGGCGCGGCCGCGGCCGGCCGCGTCATCGAGGCTTTCGGCCGTTTCGTGGTGTCCGGCAATTACGTCGTCGGGTTCATCGTCTTCGTCATCCTCGTGGTGATCAACTTCATCGTCATCACCAAGGGCGCGACCCGGATCGCCGAGGTGGCGGCGCGCTTCACCCTCGACGCCATGCCCGGAAAGCAGATGGCGATCGACGCCGACCTCAACGCCGGGCTGATCAACGAAGCCGAAGCGCGGCAACGCCGCCAGCGCATCCAGAAGGAAGGCGACTTCTACGGCGCGATGGACGGCGCCTCGAAGTTCGTACGCGGGGACGCGATCGCCGGGCTGGTGATCCTCGCGATCAACCTCGTCGGCGGCTTCTTCGTCGGCGTGATGCAGAAAGGGATGGGGTTCGCGGAGGCCGCCCGGCTTTACAGCCTGCTCAGCATCGGTGACGGCCTGGCCAGCCAGGTTCCGGCGCTGATCATCTCGACCGCGACCGGGATGGTGGTGACACGAACCGCCTCCACCGGAGACCTGGGTCCCGAGATCGCAAGGCAGCTCCTGTGGAGCCCCAAGGCGCTGAGCGTGGTGGCGGTTCTGCTCGGCCTGTTCGCCTTCATTCCGGGGTTTCCGGCGCTCCCGTTCCTGGCGGCGGCGGGAAGCGTCGGGTTCCTCGCTCGTGCGGCTGCGAGGACCGAGGCGTGCGAGCGGAGCGAGACTCCGGCGGAAGCAAAGCAGCCCGAGCGGCGCGAAGAAGGGGTGCAGCCGCAGCCGATCGACCTGCTCGAGCTGCAGGTCGGCTACGAGCTGATCCCGATGGTCGACGGCGAGCACGGCGGGGTGGTCGAGCGCATCCGGGCTCTGAGGAGACAGTTTCTGAGCGACCGCGGCTTTCTCGTGCCGCAGATCCACATCCGCGACAACCTGCGCCTCGGGAGCAAGCAGTACGCGATTCTCGTCAAGGGAGTCGAGGCCGGGAAAGGCGAGCTCAGGCCGGGACGGCTCCTGGCGATGAACGCGGCCGGTGCCGTCGATGCCGATCTGCCCGGCGAGCCGACGAAGGAACCCGCCTTCGGTCTTCCCGCCCGTTGGATCTCGCCGGCGGATCGCGAGCGCGCCGAGATGATGGGCTGCACGGTGGTGGACCCGGAGACGGTGCTCATCACGCACCTCTCCGAGCTGATCAAGCGCTACAGCCCCGAGCTGATCACGCGACAGGATGTCCAGCGCCTGCTCGATGCCCTGGCGCGGGAGCACCCCAAGGTCGTCGAGGAGCTGATTCCCCACCACATGACGCTCGGCGGAGTGCAGAAGGTGCTGCAGAACCTCTTGCGCGAGGATGTCCCGATCCGCGACCTCCTGACCATCGTCGAGACGCTCGCCGACCGGGCTCCCGATTCCAAGGACACCGACGAGCTGACCGAGCACGTGCGGCAGGCGCTGGCGCGCGCCATCACGCTCGCCTACCGGAGCCCGGAGGGAGTCCTCCCGGTGATGACGGTCGATCCCCAGATCGAGCGCATGGTGCGGGAGCGGGCGCAGGAAGGGGTTCCGCTGGAGCCGCAGGCGGCCCAGCGCATCATGACCGCAGTCCAGCGCGCGGCCGAGACGTTCACCGCGCGCGGGCTGCTGCCGGTCTTTCTCGCGGGCGCGGCGGTGCGGCGCCAGCTGCGCCAGCTGATCGGCCACTATCTGCCGCAAATCGCGGTGTTGTCCCACAACGAAATCGCCGACGGCGTGAAAGTCCAGTCGCTCGGCGTGGTGCGGTGGAGCGATGAATCCTAGGAAGTTCCGGGGTCGAGACATGGGCGAGGCGCTGCGCGCGATCAAGGACTCGCTCGGCCCCGACGCATTGATCACCGAAACGCGAAGCGTCGCCGACGAACTCGGTGGCGGGGTGGAGGTCACGGCCCTGGCGAGCGCGCCGATCGCGCATGGCGCCCCCGGACCGCACGCCTTCCCGACAGAGCCGCCCCGGGACGAGATCCGCGAAGAGCTGGCCGTGCTCAAATCGATGCTCGGCTGGCTCGCCCCGGAGCTCGACTACAGGAACGACGTGATTCGCTCTCTCGTGCGGCACGGCGTGGCGCCGGATATCGTCGCCAGGATCGCCGAGGTCATGAGGAGCGCCGGGGGCGAGGCCAACAGCGAGGGTCTGCGCCGCGCGCTCTCTCGCTTGATCCCGATCGGCGGGGTGGTCCGCCCCGGCGACCGCCTGGTTTTGCTCGGCCCCTCGGGCGTGGGCAAGACCAGCGGCATGATCAAGCTCACGGTTTTCGAAACGGAGCGGCGCGCTGGCCAAATTGGCTGGGTGAGCACGGACGCGCGGCAGCTGGCGGCCGGCGATCCTCTCGCCGTTTACGCCGCGGTTCTCGGCGTGCGTTACGAGCTGGCGCCCGGGCGGAAGGAGCTGAAGCAGGCTCTCGCGAAGCTGGCGGGCTGCGAGCTGGTGCTGATCGACACCCCCGCGGTCAATCCGCGCGCCCGGCGGGAGATCGAGCGCCTCGCGGCGCTGTTCCACGGCCTTGCCGGATTGCGCCGGACGCTGCTCCTCAGCGCGGCCACCAACGGCAGTGATCTGGCAGAGTGGGTCGCCGCGTTCCGCCCAGCGGGAGTCGACTCGTTGATCTTCACCAAGACCGACGAGTCCGGCCATCTCGGGCCGCTCGTCAACACCGCGGTGAGCGCGGGGGTTCCGCTCGCGTACATCGTCTCGGGCCAGAGCCTCGCCGGCAATCTGGAGATCGCCAGCGCCGCAGCGCTCGCGGGACAGCTTCTCGGGGAGGTCGATGCGCGTGCTTGATACGAATGCAACAAGGCCCGGCGGTCCCGGCTTCGTTTACGACCGCGCATCCGGCCGCAAGGACCGCCGGCGCACGCGCCGGACGCCGCATGCTCCGGTCCTGGCGGTCACGAGCGGCAAGGGTGGGGTCGGCAAAACCAACGTCGTCGCCAATCTAGCCGCTTCGCTGGCTCGGCGTGGAAAGCGGATCCTGGCGATCGACGCGGACCCCGGTCTTGCCAATCTCGATCTGCTGCTCGGGGTGAAGCCGGCTTACACGCTCGCCGATTTCTTCGCCGGCGCCGCCGCGCTCGAGGAGATCCTGGCGGCCACCGGAGACGGAATCCTGCTCCTGCCGGGGGCCAGCGGCGTCCAGGAGGCGACGGCGCTTCGACCGGAACAAAAAGCGGCGTTGTTGACGGAGCTGGACGCAATGACCCGGGCGCTCGACTTGGTGCTGATCGATACCGGCAGCGGCATCTCCGACGCGGTGACGTACTTCACCACGGCAGCCCAGGAGATCGTCGTGGTCGCGACCCCGGAGCCTTCGTCGATGACGGACGCGTACGCCCTGATCAAGGTGCTTTCCTCGGCGCACCGGCAGAAGCGATTCTGGGTGCTCGCGAACAACGCCGCGAGCGCCGCCGAGGCCCGCGAAGTTTACGAAGCCCTGTCCCGCACGGCACTGCGCTTTCTCAACGCGTCGCTCGATTTCCTCGGCTGGATTCCGCGCGACCCGGCGCTGGCGCGTGCCGTGGCCCGCTCGCGCCCGGTCGTCGACGAGGCTCCCGGGTCGCCTTCGGCGATCGCCTTCGCCGCGCTCGCAGGCCGCGTGGTCGAGATCGCCGCTGGAACGGTCACCGTCAAGGGTGGAGTGCAATTTTTCTTTCGCCGCCTGCTCGAGCGCGAGAGGGAGGAGCGATGAAGGCGGCACCAGGAGGGAGGGCACGGCAGATCGCGCCGATCGAGGAGCTCGCCGGCCGCGCGGGCGACGAGCGCGTCATGCGCTACCTGCCGCTGGTGCGCTTCGTGGCGGAAAAGATCCACCGGCGGCTGCCGCCCGGCGTCGACCTGGAGTCGCTGGTGCACTCCGGCGTGGTCGGACTGCTGGAGGCCTTGAATCGTTTCGACCCCGGCCGGGGCGTCGAGTTCGAGACTTACGCCCGCTACCGCATCCGGGGCGAAGTGATGCAATGCCTGCGCTCTCTCGACTGGGTGAGCCGTTCGGTGCGCGCCTGGGGGCGAAGGATCGAAGGGGCCCGCGCGGCCCTGGCCGCCCGGCTGGGGCGCGAGCCGACCAGCGAAGAAATGGCGCAGGAGCTGGCGATTCCTCTGGAGACTTACTTCCGGGTCGACCAGCAGGTGGCCGACGCGAGCCTCCTCAGCATCGAAGCCCTCTCGGTCGCGGGAGAAACCGACTGGGAGCGGCTCGAGGAAGCCTATGCGTCGGCCGACGCTTGCGATCCGCTGCGTTTCATCGAGGGCAAGGATCTCGTCGAGAAGTTGTCGCTCGCGGTCGAGGCTCTGCCCGACCGCGAGCGGCTCGTGGTGACGCTTTACTACCACGAAGAGCTGACCCTGCGGGAGATCGGGGAGATCCTGAGCCTGAGCGAGGGGCGGATCTGCCAGATTTTCGCCCAGGCGGTCGGCCGGCTGCGAAACGCGCTGGGCGTGACGCCGGGAGGGAACGGGCGGCGGAGCGGGCGAAACGGAGCCCGGGGCGCGCCGAGCGCCGAAGAAAACGAGGCTCGCGGGCGCGAGCCAAAGAGCCGTGCGGCGGAGGGCCGCCAGCGAGGTCGGCCGAGAGCGAGATGACGCTCGGGGGCGTGCCGTGGCGGACTCGATCCAGCGCATCGTTCCACCGGCGGTCTCGCGGGACCGCTCCGCGACGCCGGGGAGCCGGGAAGAGCGAAGGCGTCGCGGGCCCCGGGACGAAACGCGGGAGAAAGAGTCCCGCCCCGCCGCGGAGAAGAAAGAAGAGCCGGCGAACGGCGATTTGCCGGAGCCGGAAAAGGGAAAGCTCGTCGATATTCGCGCCTGACGGCGAACGAACGGGCGGAAAGGAGCCGACGATGGAAACCGAGTGGATTTTGCTGGCGAGTGTCGCCCTGTTGCTCAGGGTGTTGGTGCTGGCCCGAAGGAGCCGAAGCCTCCAGCTGCACGCCGGGGGGTGTTGCGCGCGGCTGGAGGAAGCGATCGGCAGGATGGAGCGGATCCACGAGGGGTTCGCCCGAGCTCTTGCGGCGCAGAACGGCCGGAACCCGGAGCCGAAGAGCGGGATGTCGGCGGAGCCCTACGCCGCTCGCGGCAATGATTACGAGGCCGCGGCATTGCTGCTTGCAGCCGGCCAGTCCGCAGCCCGAGTAGCCTCGCTCCTCGGTCTGCCGGTGGAGGAAGTGGAGTGCGTCCGCGAGCTGCGCCGGATCGGCGCGCAGGAGAGAAAAGCCGACGCGGGCCGCAGGGTCGGAGGAGGAAGGCGACGCGGAGCCAAAGCGCCGTCGCGCCGGACGCGCCGTCCCGCTAAGCCGATTCTGCTCACCGAGGTCGTCGCCTCCGCCGCGGCCGCAAAAGAGTGCGACCCCGGGTTGAACGGTGCCGCTGCCTAGTCGGGGGCCGGAGGCGGTGCGGCGAGCGCCAAGGACAGACAGATAGCAGATGTTCAACGGACAAGGAGGCCGTCATGTTCGGTAGCGCAATTGCGATAGCGGTCGTTCTGTTACTGGTCTCGTTTCCGCTCTGGCTGGCCGCGCGCGGGCGGCTCGGGCACATGCGCGAGAAGCGAGACGAGGGTCTTGCTCGTCTCGCCGAGGTCGTGCGCAGCGCCGAAGCGACGAACGAGGCCTTTTTTCGCTCCCTCGAGCTGGTGCAAAAAAACCTCGAATCGCTTCTGGCCCGTGCAGAGAGCGCCGAGCAGAGGCTTCGCAATCTGATGCTGCAGCCGGGGACAGAAAAAAAAGAGCGATACACGGCGGCGGCGCTGCTGCTCGCCGAGGGACAGCCGCCCGAGCGCGTCGCCTCGATGCTGAATCTCCCTCTGCCGCAAGTCGAGGTTGTGCGCGACCTGCAGAGGATCGCGGGCAGGGGAAAGGTCAAAGCGGCGCCGCCAAGGACGGCCAAGGAGCCGCCCGCCGAGATCGAGGAGCGGTCCAAATTTGCCGGCTGGGAAAAAAGTTCCCCGCAGCCGATCGCCGTCGTCGAAGCGATCAGGAACGCGGCGCGGCGCTCGCCGCTGGCCGGCGCCGCCGTGCCGCGCCTCGACGGTTTGAGCGTCTAGATCGGCGAGCGCGAGCCGGGAGCCGGTCGCCCGGGTACGCTTATTGCACCCAAGGAGGAAACATGGACGCGGCAACTTATAAGGCGCTTTCGGCGTCGGTGACGCAAATGCGCCGGCTGGAGATCGTCGCCCAGGATCTGGCCAACGTCGGTACCCCGGGGTACAAGGGCCAGCGACTCGCCTTCAGCGAGGTTCTGGCGGAGCGCGTGCCGCCGGACAACCGGGCGGGAGGATTCGTCGCGGTGGCCGGGGAACGAACGAACCTCGGTCAGGGGGAGATGCAGCGCACCGCCGATCCGTTCCACCTGGCGCTGGAGGGCGACGGGTTTTTCGTCGTCGCCACGGCCCGCGGAGAGCGCTACACGCGCAACGGGAGCTTTACGGTCAAATCCGACGGGACGCTCGCGACAGCGCAGGGCGATGCGCTTCTCGGTGAAGCCGGTCCGATCCGCGTCACCGGAGCGGTGCTGGAGGTGCTGGCGGACGGCACCGTGCGCTCGAGCGAAGGCGAGGTCGGCAGGCTCAGGATCGTTCGCTTCGTCGACCCCCGTCAGGCGATCAAGGAAGGAAACAGCCTGTTCCGCTCTGCCGCGGCCAACGTCGTCCAGCTCGCCGAGCCACGGGTCGTGCAGGGGAGCCTGGAGCTTTCAAACGTGAATCCCGTCGATGGAATGGTCTCGCTGATCGCGATCAACCGCAATTTCGAGAGCTATCAGCGGGCGATGAAGCTGATGGACGGCGCGACGGAAAAAATGATCAGCGAGGGAACGCGTTAAGAAAGGAGCGATTTATGCGAGCGCTTTGGACCGCTGCCACGGGCATGCACGCCCAGCAACTCACGCTGGACGTGATCGCCAATAATCTGGCGAACGTCCAGACTGCGGGTTTCAAGCGAAGCCGGGTCGATTTTCAGGATCTGGTTTACGAAACCCTGCAGGCCCCGGGAGCCGCGGCCGCGCAGGGACAGGAAATCCCATCGGGGTTCCAGGTGGGACACGGCTCGCGCGCGGTGGCCACGCAGCGCCTGTTCATCAAGGGCGACCTGCAGCAGACGGGCAACAGCCTCGATCTCGCCATCGAAGGCGAGGGTTTTTTCCAGGTGCAGCTGCCGGGCGGGGAGACGGCTTACACCCGCGCCGGAGCATTCAAGAAGAACAGCGAAGGTCGGCTCGTGACCGCCGAGGGCTTCACGCTGCAACCGCCCATTACCATCCCCGCCGACGCCATCAGCGTGACCGTGGGAGTGGACGGCACCGTTTCGGTCACTCAGGCCGGGCAGACGCAACCGCAGCAGGTCGGGACCATCGAGCTGGTCCGATTCGTCAACCCGGCGGGCCTTTCGAGCCAGGGGCGCAACCTTTTCCTGCCGACGCAGGCTTCGGGCGACGCCGTTCCCGGCACTCCGGGACAGGACGGGCTGGGCACGTTGCTCCAGGGTTTCATCGAAAGCTCGAACGTCAACGTGGTCGAGGAGATGGTCGGACTCATCACCAGCCAGCGGGCCTACGAGATCAACTCGCGCGCGATCCGCACGGCGGACGAGATGATGCAGACCGCCAATAACCTGATTCGGGGCTAGCGGATGGGAGCCGTAAAGTCGATTGCGCTCTTCTGCTTTCTCGCCGCGGGGCTGCCGGCCGCTGCGGCCGACAGCCGGCAGCTTTTCAGCCGCGCCGCCGTCGAGCCGGCCGTGCGCCGGCACGTCCTGGCCTTGGGCGGCTGGGACGCCGAGAACGTGGAAGTGCGCGTGGTGCCGTTCCCGCCGGTGCCGTTGCCGGCCGGTGTTGCGAGCTATCGCATTCTTCGCCCCAGCAAGGGAGTCGGACCGGGCACGCGGAATTTTCTGGTGGCAGCGGAGGTCGGCGGCCGCGAGGCGGCGCGCCTCTGGGTCAAGGCCGACATCCGTATCTTCGAGACCGTGGTGGTCGCATCCCGGCCGCTGGCGCGCCGCGAGGTGCTCAAGGCCGGCGACGTCCACCTCGCTCGCCGCGAGCTCTCCTCGCTCTCGTCCCTTCCGTTCACGCGCCTCGAGGACGTGATCGGAAAGCAAGTCGGCCGTCCCATCGAGATCCACGAGATCGTAACGGCGAACGCGCTCGACCGGCCGACGCTCGTGCGCCGCGGCGCGGCCGTCGTCATGGTGTTCGAGACCGGGAGCCTGAGAGTCGAGACGGCCGGGGTCGCGGAAGAAGCCGGCAAAGCCGGCGAGCTGATCCAGGTGCGCAATCCGACTTCGGGAAAAACGCTTCGCGCCGTGGTCGTCGACGGCCGCACCGTGAGGGTCAATTGATGCGCTCGGCAGCTTTTCTTGTCCTCGTCTTCTCTTTGCTGGGCTGCGCCCCGGCACTGCAGAAGCGCTTCTTCCCCAGGCCGACGGCGCCGGAAATGGCGCGGGAGGTCGACCGGCTGAGCCAGACCGAGGTCGCCGCGCAGGCGCAGCAGTCGGTTTCCCCGGGCTCGCTCTGGCCGGAGGACGATCGCGTTTTCTTCTACGCCGACAAGAAGGCGCTCCGCGTCGGCGACATCGTCACGATCCGGATCGTCGAGAGCGCGGAGGCGAGCAACACCGCCGACACAGATCTCTCGCGCAGCTCCTCGGCGAACGCCAGCTTGAGCGCGTTTTTCGGGCGCAAAAAATTCCTGAACCTCTTCAAGCTGGGCGAGGATCTGCTCACCGCGAGCTCGGAGAACAGCCATCAGGGATCGGGCTCCACCACGCGCAGCGGGCAGCTCGTCGCCACTATGACCGCGGTCGTACGCGATGTGCTGCCCAACGGCAACCTGGTGGTCGAGGGAACGCGCGAGGTCCTGGTGAACCACGAGCAGCAGTTCATCACTCTGACGGGAATCGTGCGCCCGCAGGACATCAGCCGGGACAACACCGTGCTCTCCACGCAGGTGGCCGACGCCAATATCAGTATCGGTGGCCTCGGCGTGGTGGCGGACAAGCAGCGCTCGGGCTGGGGCACTTGGATTTTCGATTTCATCTGGCCGTTTTGACGGCGGGCCGTAATCAGTGAGCGGGGAGCCGGGGATAGGCATGAAGAGTCAAATTGCGGATTTACGATCGAGCGAACCGCGAGGGTTGCGTGCCGCGCCCGCCGCCGTTCTGTCGTGTGTTTCGTTCTTGATTGTTCATTTGCTGTGCTTTCCGGCTGGCGCCGCGCGCCTGAAGGATCTCGCGCGCGTGGAGGGCTTCCGCGCGAACCAGCTGTTCGGTTACGGCCTGGTGGTCGGGCTCAACGGTACGGGCGACCGGCAAAACACCGAGTTCACCGTCCAGACGCTCGCGAACCTTTTGCAGGAGTACAACATCCGCGTCAATCCGGACGATGTGCGGGTGAAAAACGTCGCCGCCGTGATGGTGACCGCCGAGGTGCCGCCTTTCACTCAGCCCGGAACTCGGCTGGACGCGTTGATCTCCTCGGTCGGTGACGCTGCCAGCCTTTCCGGCGGCGTGCTGCTGCTCACCCCGCTCAAGGGGCCGGACGGCAAGGTGTATGCCGTGGCGCAGGGGCCGGTGAGCCTCGGCGGCGGCTATACCGCGCAAGGCGTCGGCGCCAAGATCACCAAGAACCATCAGACCAGCGGGCGCATCACCGCCGGCGCGCTGCTCGAGCGGCCGATCGCCTCCCGGATCGTCGGCGCGGATGGAAGGGTCAACATTCATCTCGAAAAACCGGATTTCACCACCGCAATGCGCATCGCGGAGGCGCTCAACCGCTCGGCCCTGCGGGCGAGCGCACGGGCGCTCTCTCCCGGAGTGGTGGCGGTCTGGATTCCCGAGGCCCGGCGCGACAACCCGATCGAGTTCCTCGCGGCGCTGGAGGAGATCGAGGTGGTGGCCGACTACCCGGCCCGGATCGTGGTGAACGAACGGACGGGAACGGTGATCATCAGCCGTAACGTGCGCATCGCGCCGGTGGCGGTGGCCCACGCGGGACTGCACATCACGGTCAAGACCGAGCAGCGCGTGTCGCAGCCGAACCCCTTCGGCCGCGGCCGGACCGCGGTGGTTCCGGACACTACCGTCACCGTCAGGGAAGAAAGCCGCCAGCTGGTGGAGCTACCCGGCGGCCCCGGAGTCTCGCTCAGCGAGCTGGTGCAGGCCTTGAACTCGCTCGGCGTCACTCCCCGCGACTTGATCGCGGTTTTCGAGGCGCTGCGCGAGGCGGGGGCCTTGCCGGCCGAGCTGGTGGTGATGTGAGGGATCGCATGAACGGCGCGGCAACCGGCAAGCCGGGACGACTGGCATTCGAAAACGCTCTGACGCCGAGCGCTCGCGAGGCAAACGCGGCGGCGCGGCAGAAGGCGGTCCGGGAGTTCGTGGCTCTTCTCTATCACGAGGTGTTGAAAGCCATGCGCGCGGCTTCGGAGCAGCAGGGATTCGTCGAAAGCGAATCGCTGCCCCGCGACTTCTACACGGCCATGATGGACGCCGAGATCGCGCGCGTGGCCGCGCGGCGGGACGCCACCGGGCTCTCGCGTGCCGTGGAACGGGCCTTGGGACCGGCCCGGGCGGTTCGCACCGAGCCGCCGCAGGCGCCGCTGAGCGGCACAGTCTCGTCGCCGTTCGGCTGGCGCGCCGATCCGCTCGACGGCAAGACGCGACTCCATCACGGCGTCGATATCGCCGCTCCGGCCGGGACGCCGGTCCGGGCGGCTGCGGGCGGCAAGGTGACCTTCAGCGGCCGTTTGGCGGGCTACGGCAACGTGGTGGAAGTCGATCACGGCGGGGGTCTTGTCACCCGCTACGGCCACAACGCCGAGAACCTCGTGGTCGCGGGGGACAGGGTAAGGGCGGGAGAAGCCATCGCCCTGGTCGGAAGCAGCGGCCGGGCAACCGGCCCGCACCTCCACTTCGAGGTGCGCAGGAACGGAGCCCCGGTCGATCCGCGGGATCTGCTGGACGGGGGAGTGAAGGGGAGCAGGCTCGACTCCCTGATATGACGCGAAAGACTTGGAGAGGGACGGAAACGGCCGCCTGCGGTCTGCTCGGCTAAAGAAAAAGCCCGGGTCGCCGATGCTGCCTATACAAGGAGAAGTCCATGAAAGTTTCCGATAAGGGATTGCCGGACGCCGGTCTTCGCGCGCTCAAGAACGAAAAGCCCGCCCGCATTCCGTCGCGCGCCGGCGGGACGGCGGTCGTCTCCGGGCAGGAGCCGGCCAGGGTGAGCATATCGCCGACCGCGCGGCAGTTGCAGCAGGTGGCGGAGCTGGCTCGCCGCGGCGATGAGATACGCGCGGCGCGGGTCCAGGAGATCAGGGCGAGGATCGAGCAGGGAAGCTACGCTGCGGACAGCAGGGCGGTCGCCGAAAGCATCTTGCGCAGCGAAGTGGCGCGGCTGCTCGGGGAACCCGGGGGAGTCTGATGAACCGGTTACTGGAGGAGCTGGCCGACGTCCTGGAAGAGGAAATCGCCGTCGGCGAGGAGCTCCGCCGGAATCTACAGGCGCAACAGCGGGCGCTCGCCGAGTGGGACGTTGCGGCGCTTCTGGAGCGGATCGCGGAACGGGAGCCCTGGCTGAACAAGCTGAGCGCCCTCGAGCAGAGTCGTGCCGCCCGGATGGCCACTCTCCAATCTGCAGGGTCCCCAACGCTTGCCACGCTGATCGCAACGCTTCGGCCAGGCGCGCCGGAAACCTTGCGCCTGCGCGAGCTCGGTAACCGTTGTCGGGCGGTTTTTTCGCGCCTCAAATCCGACGAGCATTACCTGCGAGACGTCATGGAAATCCTGTGCAGCCATCTCGAGGAGGCTCTGCGTCCGGTGCACGAGCCGCCGTTCGCCCTCTATCGCGAAACCGGCTCCGCCGAGCGCGCCGCAGGCGCGCCGGCCCTCATTCGGAGCAAGGCGTAGCCGGCCATGAGCATCACGGCGACACTGTCCCTGGCCGCGGAGGCCTTGAAGGCTCAGCAGGTCGCGCTGCAAACCACGGGACACAATATAGCGAACAGCGCCACCCCGGGCTTTTCCCGACAGCGGGTCCAGTTCGTCTCCGAGACTCCCGCCTTCGAGGGCGGGATGCTGGTCGGCCAGGGAGTCAACGTCGCCGCGATAACGCGCATCGTCGACCGTTTTGCTGAAGCGGAGCTGCTCGGGCTGCACGGCAACGTCGGCTACAGCGAGCCGCAAAACCGGGCGCTCGCCGCCATCCAGGAAGCTTTCCCGCTTTCCGGCGGCGTAGCCGGCGCGCTCGGCGAGTTTTTCGCGGCGTGGTCGGATCTCGCCAACCATCCTGCCGGCACCGCCGAACGCGTGGCCGTCGTCGCGAAGGCGCGCGCTCTCGGCGAGAGCCTGGCACAAACGCGGGAGGTCCTGATTTCGAGCCAGCTCGATCTCGATCAGGAGGTCACGGCAGCGGCGGCTCGGATCAATATTCTCGCCGCGCAGATCGCCGAGCTGAATGCGCGCGTCACGGCGAGCGAAGCCGGCGGGCAGACCGCCAACGACCTTCGCGACCAGCGCCAGACCCTGCTCCAGGAGCTGATCGGGCTCACCGGCGCGACTGCGCGGGAAGAAGCCGACGGCCAGATCACGGTGGAGGCGAGCGGGCTGCTGCTCGTCGGCGGGGCGCGCTACGCCTCGCTCGACACCAGCGCCGCCACCTCGAACGGCTTCCGCGCGGTCAGCTATCGGAGCCCCGAGGGGACGAGCTTCGACGCAACCGCCATTTTGAGCGGCGGCACGATCGGCTCGCTGATCGACGCGCGCGACGTGGGAGTGCAGGACGTCATCGACCGGCTCGATAGCTTCGCGCAGGCGCTGGTGGAGCAGATCAACACGCAGCACGCGCTCGGCTACGACCTGACCGGGGCCTCGGGGGGAGACTTCTTCGAGCCTCTCGGCACGCTCCCGGGTGCCGCCGCCAGCGTGCGCGTCAGCGTCGGGGTCGCCGCCGACCCCCGGCTCATCGCCGCCGCTGAGGATCCCGCGGCCGTGCCGGGCGACAACCGTAACGCCCTGGCGATGCTCGGGCTGCGGGATTCGACGCTGCCCGCTCTGGGCGGGCTCACCCTGGAAGATCATTTCTTCTCGCTCGTCGGCGATGTCGGGGCGCGGGCCGAGGCGGCCCAGGCGCGGCTCGAATTCCAGCAGACGCTGCTGGCCCGGGCGCAGGAGCGGCGTGAGTCGGTGTCCGGCGTGAACATCGACGAGG
This sequence comes from Candidatus Zixiibacteriota bacterium, assembly GCA_035574315.1. Lineage (NCBI taxonomy): Bacteria > Pseudomonadati > Candidatus Zixiibacteriota > Candidatus Zixiibacteriota bacterium. The sequence continues at coordinate 40,368 of DATLYW010000031.1, read as the reverse complement.
AGATGACCAAGCTGATTCAGTTCCAGCGTGCTTTCGAAGCGGCTTCCGTGCTGCTGCGCACGGCGGACGAAATGTACGAAGTCCTGATCAAGCTGTGAGGCGGCGATGCGTGTGACGCACCAAATGCTTTCGGCGCAGGTCATCGACAGCCTGCAGAGCGCGTACCGGCGGCTCGCCGCCGCCCAAGAGGCGGCCGCCAGCGGCCGGCGGATCAACCGCTTGTCCGACGATCCGCTCGGCGCGGCCCGGGCGCTCTCCGTGCGTGCCGTCGAGCGCTCGCTCGAGCAGTACGAGAAGAACCTCGACACGGCGATGCCGCTGCTCGAGCAGGCCGACAGCATCCTCGAGGCAGTGGGCGACCGCCTGGTGCGCGCCAAGGAGCTCGCCCTGGCCATGGCCAACGTCACCAACTCGTCCGAGCAGCGCCTGGCTGCAGCGATGGAGGTCCGGGAGATCTTGAATCAGCTGTTGAGCCTCGCCAACACCAAGATCGAAGGCCGTTTCATTTTTGCCGGCTTCGCCAACGGCGCTCCGCCGTTCGTGTCATCCGGCGTCGCGGTCTCCTACGCGGGCGACGCCGGCGAGATCATGGTCCCGGTGAGCGCCGATCGGTCGCTCGCGCTCAACGTTCCGGGCGACCGGATCTTCCAGGGCGCGGGGTCGGCTTCGGGCGTCGATATTTTCGACGTCTACCTCGACCTGGAGAGCGCCCTCCAGAACAACGACACCGACGGCGCCGACGGAATCCGCGCGCAGCTCGGCCGCCTGGACGCGGCGATCGAGCAGATCCTGCGGTTTCGAGCGGAGATCGGCGCGCGCCTCAACAGCGCGCAGGCGGCGAAGGACGCGGCCGCCCTGATGAAGCTGCAGTGGCGCGAGCGCCGCTCCGAGATCGAGGACGCGGACGCGGTGGCGGCCTACTCGGATTTCGCCCGTTATCAGGCCGCGTTCCAGGCGGCGCTCCAATCCGCGGCGCGGACGCTGCAGCCGAGCCTGCTCGAGTTTCTCCGCTGAGGCGGCGCGATGTTGATCTTGAGCCGCCGGCCGGGCGAGAGCGTCGCCATAGGCGAGGATATCGTGGTCACCGTGCTGGAGGCGAGCGGAAATCAGGTGCGTCTGGGAATCAGCGCGCCGCGGGCGGTGCCGGTGCTCCGGGAGGAAATTTACAAGGCCATCAAGGAAGAGGTTCGCGCCGCGGCGGACGCGGCCGATCCTGGCAGGAGGCTCGACGATGCTCTCAGACGATACCGAGACAGTGGGGGCGAGCGTGCCCGATGACGGGAGCGCAGAGCCGGTCCAGTCGACCGCGGCGGCGGCGGCCGGGCTGGCCGGAAAGGAGCTGCTCTTTCCCCTAGGCCTGCTCGGGTTCCCGGACTGTCGCCGCTACCGGCTGGCTCGCTTTCGCGACGGCGACGGCGCCGACTCGCCGTTTTTCATGCTGAACGCGCTCGATCACGATCTCTCGTTTCCATTGATCGCACCCGAGTCGGTCGGCCTCGACTACCGTCCCGCCGTCGGTCGCGACGCGCTGGCCGCCCTCGGGGCCCGGTCGGCGCGCGACCTGGTCGCGCTGTTGATCGTCACCGTGCGCGACCGGCTCGAAGAGATCACGGTGAATCTCCAGGGACCCCTCGTGGTGCATCCAGCGACGGCGCGCGGCCTTCAGCTCGTGGCGGAGGACTATCCGCTCCGCCATCCCCTGATTGCCGGCGTGCGCTGACGCGCGGACGATTTTGCCGCCGGGAAAAACCGACCCGTCGCGAAAAGGCCGCACCTGAGCGGCGCGACCGCAAAGCCGCATGGACCTCGGCCTCGGCGGGCGACACCGCTCGTGGCTCGGACTTTGCACGTTTCGCCGATCGGCTCTTGCGAGAGCGAATTCGGCGCCGGGAGACGTCAAACGTTGGACGGGCCGCCAACAGGCCGACGCGCGAGCGGCGCGGGTCGAACGGGCGGCGAGCCGCGGCGCGGGGGTCGAGGAAGGATATGACAGGGAAGTTGCCGGTGCTCAAGGACAAGGTCGTGCTGGTGACGGGCGGGACGGGCTCCTTCGGCAAGCAGTTCGTCGCCACCGTGCTGCGCGAGGGCGCGCCGAAGAAGCTGATCGTCTTCAGCCGCGACGAGCTCAAGCAGTTCGACATGCGCCAGCAGTTCAGCGAGGAGCGTCACCCGTGCATGCGCTACTTCATCGGCGACGTGCGCGACCGGGAACGGCTCTATCGCGCCATGGACGGCGTCGACATCGTCATTCACGCCGCGGCCCTCAAGCAGGTTCCGACCGCGGAATACAACCCCCTCGAGGTGATCAAGACGAACGTCCTGGGCGGGGCGAACATCATCGATGCGGCGATCGACCGCAACGTGGAAAAGGTGATCGCGCTCTCCACCGACAAGGCGGCCAACCCGATCAACCTCTACGGTGCGACCAAGCTCTGCTCCGACAAGCTCTTCGTCGCGGCCAACGGCTACTCCGGCCGCCACGGCACGCGTTTCAGCGTGGTGCGCTACGGCAACGTTCTCGGCAGTCGAGGAAGCGTGATTCCGCTCTTTCGCGAGCGGCGGCGCACGGGAGTCCTGCCCGTGACCGACCCCAAGATGACCCGTTTCTGGATCACGCTGGAGCAGGCGGTGCAGTTCGTTTTGTCGTGCCTTGAGCGGATGCGGGGAGGGGAGATCTTCGTTCCGAAGATTCCCAGCATGAAGATCGTCGATCTGGCGCGCGCGCTCGCGCCGGAGTGCCGTCTGGAGGTCGTCGGCATCCGCCCCGGGGAGAAGCTGCACGAGACGATGGTACCGGAGGACGACGCCCGCAATACCGTGGAGTACGAGGATTGCTTCGTGATCTACGCGCAATCGGTCAACGGCAACGGCCGGCGGAACGGCGGCCGGCCTTGCCCCGAAGGATTCCGCTACAGCAGCGACACCAACTCGCGCTGGCTGACCGTGGAGGAGCTGCGACAGCTGGTGGGCGGCCATGACTCGTGAGCTCGCTATCGAGGGCGGATCTCCGGTGCGCCGACGCCTGCTGCCCTACAGCCGCCAGAGCGTCGATGAAAGCGACACCCGCGCGCTCGTCGAGGCGCTCGGCTCGGACTGGCTGACCACCGGCCCGCGCGTCGCCGAGTTCGAGCGCGCCTTCGCCGCGTTCACCGGGGCCGCCGAGGCGGTGGCGGTTTCGAGCGGCACGGCGGCCCTGCACGCCGCGATGCACGCCATCGGCGTCGGGCCGGGCGACGAGGTGATCGTGCCGGCGCTCACGTTCGCAGCGAGCGCCAACTGCGTGGTCTACCAGGGCGCAACCCCGGTCTTCGCCGACGTCGAGGCGGATACGCTCCTGATCGATCCCGAGGACGCCGCGGCCAGGATGACGTCGCGCACGCGGGCCATCGTTGCCGTCGACTACGCCGGGCAGCCGTGCGACTACCGGCGGTTGCGTGCGCTCGCGGAGCGCTGCGGCATAGCACTCGTGGCCGACGCCTGTCATTCGCTCGGCGGCGCCTGCGACGGGGCCGCAGTCGGGACGCTTGCCGACCTCAACTGCTTCAGCTTGCACCCGGTCAAGGCGATGACCACCGGCGAAGGCGGCATGATCACGACCGCAAGCGCCGAAGCCGCGGTGCGCATGCGGCGCTTTCGGAATCACGGCATCGCGGGAGACCATTTCCAGCGGGACCGCCAGCGTACCTTCCGCTACGAAATGGTCGAGATCGGCTATAACTACCGCCTGAGCGACCTGCAGTGCGCGCTCGGCATCAGCCAGCTCGGCCGTCTCGCCGATTGGGTGGAGCGGCGGCGGGCCATCGCGCGGCGCTACGACTTCGCGTTCGCCGCCCTGCCGGGGGTGCGGCCGCTCGCGGTCCGGCCGGGCGCGGAGCACGCTTATCATCTCTACGTGATCCGGCTGGAGCCGGAATGGCTCGGCGCCGATCGGGAGCGGATCTTCGCCGCGTTGCGCGCGGAAGGCATCGGCGTGAACGTCCATTATCTCCCGGTTTACCTGCATCCTTTTTACCGCCGCCGCTTCGGGACCGGACCCGGGCTCTGCCCGCGCGCGGAAGCAGCGTACGAGACGATCCTTTCCCTGCCGATCTTCCCGGCGATGAGCGACCAGGACGTCGCCGACGTCGTGGAGGCCGTGTGGAAGGTGGCCACGTCCTATGGAAAAACCGGCCAGCGAGTTGCCGATTTTGGTGCTGCGCGCTGACGCCGATCCCGGGCAAGGGAGCGGCCATGTCATGCGCATCCTGGCGCTCGCGCACGCCTGGCGCGAGCGCGGCGGAACGGTCCACTTCGTGAGCGTCCGCCCGGCGCCGCCGCTGCTCCGGCGCATGGAGCGGGCCGGGGCGCGCGTAACGGTGATCGACCATCCCAGTCCCGCCCGGGGCGATCTCGACGCAACGCGCGCGCTCGTGGAGCGGGTCGGCGGCGGGTGCCGGCCGTGGGTAGTGCTGGACGGCTACCATTTCTCCTCCGAGTACCAGAGAGAGCTCAGAAGCACGGGGTGCCGTCTTCTAGCGATCGACGACAACGCTCATCTGGCCCGCTACCACGCCGACATCGTGCTCAATTACGGATTGCACGCGCCGCGGCTCGAGTACTGCGCCGCCGCGGACTGCTGGCGCTTGCTCGGGACGCGCTACGCGTTGCTGCGGCCGGAGTTTGCGGCGTGGCGCCGATTTGTCCGGACTACCGCCGGGGCCGCAAGGAAGGTCCTGGTCACCCTGGGAGGGGCAGACGCCGACAACGTCTCGGCCAAGGTGATCTCCGCCCTCGGGATTCTCTCCGTCCGCGGGCTCGAGGCCGAGATCGTCACCGGACCTCTCAATCCCAACCTGGAAGCGTTGCGCCAGGCCGCTGCCTCGATCCCCGGCGCGCGCGTGCGCGCCGATGTTGCCGACCTGGCGCCGATGATGGCCTGGGCGGACGTCGCGGTCGCCGCGGGGGGCTCGACCGTCTGGGAGCTCGCCTTTTTGCAAACCCCCGCGCTGTTGCTGGAGCTCGCACCCAATCAGGCCGCGGCGGCCGCGGCGCTCGCCGAGTTCGGGGCCGCGGATTTTCTCGGGCCGGCAGAGGAGCTTTCCGCCGGCGACATCGCGGCGTGCCTCGACGACCTCCTGCACGACCCGCGGCGCCGCCGCCGGATGGCCGTGCGGGGAAGGGTTCTGGTCGACGGCCTCGGGACGTCGCGCGTGGTCGCGGCAATGGAGGAGCGGGAGCGGGCACCGAGGGGAGAGCTTTTGCTGCGGCGCGCAACGGCCTCCGACGCGCTCCTGCTTTGGCAGTGGGTGAACGATCCCGTGACCCGGCGCAACTCTCTCAGCACCAAGCCGGTCCCGTGGAACGAGCACCAGGCCTGGTACTCGGCACGGCTCGCCTCGCCCGACTGCCGGATCTGGATCCTGCAGGCCGGCGAGCTGCCGGTCGGCCAGGTCCGCTACGAGCGGACGGGCGCCGGCGCGGCGCGGCTGAGCTTTTCCGTGGCGCCCGGATTTCGCGGCCGAAGCTTCGGCACGAGGCTGCTCGAGTCGACCTGCGAGCAGGCGGCGCGCGAGCTGGGGGCCCGCTGGATCGAAGCGGTAGCGCTGGCGGACAACGAAGCGTCGCGACGGGCGCTTCTCAAGGCCGGTTTTCTCCAGGCCGGACAGAAAACCGTCGCGGGGCGCCTGTGCGTGGTGTTTCGGCGATCGGCCGGCGCCCGTTCGATGGAGCAGGATCATGCCAGAAGCTGTTGAAGTCGGCCGCCGACGCATCGGCCCCGGCGAGCCGGTCTACATTGTCGCCGAAATTTCCGCCAACCACGGCCAGAGCTTCGAGCAGGCCGCGGAGCTGGTGCGCGCCGCCAAAGCCTGCGGCGCGGACGCCGTGAAGCTGCAGACCTTCACGCCGGATACACTCACCATCGACTGCGACGGCGAACTTTTCCGCATCCGTGGCACGCCGTGGGACGGCCGCACGCTTTACGATCTCTACGGCGAGGCCTACATGCCGTGGGACTGGCAGCCCCGCCTCAAGAAGATCGCGGACGGGCTCGGGCTGGACCTCTTCTCGACGCCTTTCGACGCGAGCGCGGTCGATTTTCTCGAAGCGATGGGCGTGCCAGCGCACAAGATCGCGTCGTTCGAGAACTGCGATCCCGCGTTGCTTTGCAAGGCCGCCGCGACCGGAAAGCCGCTCTTCGTCTCTACCGGAATGGCGACGCTCGCCGAGATCGACGAGATGGTGCGAGCCGTGCGCGGCGCCGGCGGCGCGCAGCTCGTGCTGCTCAAGTGCACGAGCGCCTATCCGGCGCCGCCCGAGGAGATGAACCTAAGGACGATTCCACACCTCGCCGAGGCGTTCGGCGCGCCCGTCGGCCTTTCGGACCACACCCTGGGCATCGCCGTTCCGGCGGCGGCGGTAGCCCTGGGTGCTTGCGTGGTGGAGAAGCACTTCACGCTGTCGCGCGCGGCGGGCGGCCCGGACAGCTCCTTTTCGCTCGAGCCGGAAGAATTCAAGGCGATGGTCGAGGCGATCCGGGTCGCCGAAAAGGCGCTCGGCTGGGTCCATTACGGCTTGAGCGCCGGGGAAACCCAGAGCAGGCTCTTTCGCCGCTCGCTCTTCGTCGTGCGCGACGTCGCGGCGGGGGAGCGTTTCACCACCGAGAACGTCCGCTCCATTCGACCCGGCCACGGTCTGCACCCGCGCCATCTGCCGGAGATTCTCGGCCGCAGCGCAACGCGCGACATCCGGCGCGGGACACCGCTTAGCTGGAAGCTGGTGGGCGGGGAGCGGAACGCGGCCGGCGAACCGGCGCGGAGGAGGGCTCGTGCAGCAGGATAGCTTGTTTGCGCTCGGAGAAGGCGACCGCTGGTTTGCGCGCAACCGCGCCGCCCTGCGGAATTTCGACCCCGGAGCCGATCTGCCGCTGCGGTTGCTGGAACTCTACGGTCTCGGGCCGCGCTCCGTTCTGGAGATCGGCGCCGCCGACGGGTTCCGGCTCGCCGAGATCCGCGCGCGCACGGGCGCGCGGGGGGTGGCGGTGGAGCCGTCGGCGCGGGCGGCAGCCGAAGGCAGGGCGCGCTTTCCCGACATCGAGTTCGTCCGCGGCATCGCCCATGCGGTGCCGCTCCGGGGCGCCTTCGATCTCGTGATCGTCAATTTCGTCTTTCACTGGATTTCGCGCGCGAACCTTTTGCGGGCAATTGCGGAGGTCGACCGGCTCGTGGCCGACGGGGGAAGCCTGATCCTGGGAGACTTTCAGCCGTCCAACCGTTTTCAGATACCGTATCATCACCTTCCGGCAAGCGAGGTCTACACCTTCAAGCAGGATTACGCTGCCTCCTTTCTCGCCTCCGGCCTGTACCATCCGGTGTGCCTGCTCACGAGGGGCCACGGCGCCAGGCGCCTCCAAGCCGGCGTGGCCGAAGACCAGCGGATCGGCGCCTGGCTGCTCCACAAGGCCGAGCAGGGCCACTACGCCCGTCCGGATCTCGGCGAAGCCCATGCGAGCGAACGGTAGAACCATTCCGCAACGGTTTCTGGTCCTCGGCTGCGGCTCGATCGGCAAGCGCCACATCCGCAACCTTCGGGCTCTCGGGGCGCGCGAGATCGTCGTGTTCGATGTCGCGCCCGCACGCCGGGGGGAGGCGGCGGCCGCCTTCGGCGTCAAGGCCGTCAAGAAGCTGGAGGAGGCTTGGGAGGAGCGACCCGCGGCGTGCGTGGTCGCGGTCCCGACGGCGTTTCACGTCGAGCTTGCCCTCGAGGCCGCGCGCCGGGGAATCCATTTGTTCATCGAGAAGCCGCTTTCACACACGGCGCGGAACGTCGACCGGTTGCTGGCGGAGGTGCGCCGGAGGGACATCGTCACCCTGGTGGGCTGCAATCTCCGCTTCCACCCGGGATTGAGCCAGGTGAAGCGGCTGCTCGCGAAGGAGGCCGTCGGGCGGGTGGCGGCGGCCCGGATCGAGGCCGGACAGTACCTGCCGGACTGGCATCCCGGCGAGGATTACCGCCGAGGCTACAGCGCGCGGCGGGCGCTCGGCGGTGGCGTGATCCTGGATGCGATCCACGAGATCGACTACGCGCGCTGGCTTCTGGGCGAGGTGACGGCGGTGACCGCCATGGCTGCGAAGCTCAGCCGCCTCGAGATCGACACCGAGGATGTGGCGGCGCTGCTGCTCCGTTTCGCCGGAGGAGCGCTGGGTGAAATTCACCTCGACTACATTCAGAGGGCTTACAGCCGGACGTGCCAGATCATCGGCGACGAGGGCACGATCCGCTGGGATTATACCGCCGGAGAGGTGCGCTGGTATTCGGCACGCAGCGGCCGCTGGCGGCTGTTCTCCAATCCGCCCGGCTGGGAGCCCAATCGCATGTACCTCGACGAGATGGAGCATTTCCTTCGCTGCCTCGAGCGCAAGGAAAAACCGGCTCTGGACGCGTTTGAAGCCGCGCGAGTGCTCGAGATCGCGCTCGCAGCCAAGATCGCCGCGCGGCGAGGCGTGCGGGAAAGGAGCGGAACGTGCAGCCCAGGGGCGTTCTAGCGATCGTGCAGGCCCGCATGGGATCGCGCCGGCTGCCCGGCAAGACGCTCGCCGATATCGAAGGCGAGCCGATGCTCGCTCGAGTGGTGGCGCGGGTCGGGCGCGCTCGACACGTCGACGGAATCGTGGTGGCGACCTCGAGCGCGCCGTCCGACGACGCCATCGCGGATTTCTGCGAGCGGCGGGGGCTCGATCTCTTTCGCGGCAGCGAAGCGGATGTGCTGGACCGCTTCTATCGCGCGGCGCGGGCACGCGGCGCCGACGCGATCGTGCGCGTCACCGCCGACTGTCCCCTGATCGATCCGGAGGTGATGGACCGCGTGATCGCCGCCTATCTCGCCGGCGATTGCGACTATGCTTCGAACACGATCCTTCCGACCTACCCTGACGGGCTGGACACCGAGGTCTTTTCTTTCGCGGCCCTGGAGGCCGCGTGGCGGGAAGCGCGCTTTCCCGCCGAGCGCGAGCACGTCACGCCGTACCTGCGCTGCTCGGGACGTTTCCGCCTGCGCAACGTGGAATGCGAGCACGGCCGAGAGCTCGCCCGGCAGCGCTGGACGGTCGACGAGGCCGGCGATCTGGAGTTCGTGCGGGCGATCTACGCTCGGCTCGGTCCGGGCGCCGATTTCGGCTGGCGCGACGTCCTGGCGGCGATGGACGCCGATCCCTCGCTCGCCCGGGTGAACGGCGGGGTCCGCAACGTCGGCTATTACCGATCGCTCGCGCGCGAGCCGGCGATGCCAGCGAAGGCGCGAGCGATCGAGAAGTCGCTTCGGCTCAAGCGCAGAGCGGAAGCGTTGATCCCGTCGTGCTCGCAGACCTTCAGCAAGGGGCCGTCGCAGTTCGTGCAAGGGGTCGCGCCGGTGTTTCTCGCGCGGGGGCGAGGCAGCCGCGTCTGGGACGTGGACGGTAACGAGTACATCGATTACCCGATGGGGCTCGGGCCGGTCGTTCTCGGCCACGACTATCCCGTCGTGACCGAGGCGGTCATCCGCCAGCTCCGCGGCGGCACGGCCTTTTCGCTGCCGCATCCGCTCGAGCTGGAGGTCGCCGAGATCCTCACGGAGCTCGTGCCCTGCGCCGAGATGGTGCGCTTCGGCAAGAACGGCTCCGACGTCACGGCCGCGGCGGTCCGGGTGGCGCGCGCCTATACCGGGCGCGATCGCGTCGCCTGCTGCGGCTATCACGGCTGGCAGGATTGGTACATCGGCACCACGACGCGTCGCCGCGGAGTGCCGAAAGCGGTGCAGGAGCTGACCCTGACCTTCGAATACAACAACCCGGAGAGCCTCGCCCGCTGCTTCTCCGAGTACCCCGGCGAGATCGCCGCCGTGATCATGGAGCCCGTCGGCGTGCAGGAGCCCGCGAGCGGTTTCCTGCACGACGTTCAGGCGCTGGCGCGGCGCCACGGCGCGCTCTTGATCTTCGACGAGGTGGTCACAGGCTTCCGCGTCGCGCTCGGCGGGGCCCAGCAGCGCTACGGCGTCATTCCCGATCTCGCCTGCTTCGGCAAGGCGATGGCCAACGGCTTTCCCCTTTCCGCGATCGTCGGGCGGGGCGACGTGATGCGGCTGTTCGACGAGGTGTTTTTCTCCTTCACCTTCGGCGGCGAAGCCGCATCGCTGGCGGCGGCCAAGGCGACGATCGGCGAGCTGCGGCAAAAAAACGTGATCGCCCACCTCTGGGAGCAGGGCCGCAGGCTCAGGGACGGCTATCGGGTGCTGGCTCGGGAGTACGGCATGGAATCGTCGACGGACTGTCTCGGCTTGCCGCCGCACACGGTCGTGGTGTTTCGCGACGCGGACGGCAGCGAGTCGCTGGCGATGAAGAGCCTCTTCATGCAGGAATGCTTGAAGCGCGGCGTTCTCTTTTCCGGGGTGCAAAATATCTGTTTCAGCCATACGCCCGCGGACATCGACGCCACACTGCGGGTGTACCGCGCGGCGATGGAGATCCTGGCCGACGCGGTCGAGCGCGGGAACGTACGCGAGCGGCTCGAAGGCGCGATGGTCGAGCCGGTCTTCCGCAAGCCTTAGCCGGATCTGGAGGAGCGATGAAAGAGGATGCCCGCCCCAAGGTGCTGTTCGCGATCGGCGACGCGGATTGGAAGTACACGCGGGGCAAGTTCCACCGGGTGGTCCGGCGGGTCGCAGCCGGCGGACGGTTCGCGGTCGGCGTGATCAGCCATGACCCGGAAATCTGCGGCGCATTCGCCGCCGACGGGATCGAGTCTCACTGCCTGCCGGGAGAGCCGCTGCCGCTCATCCCCGAGCACTCGCTGGCGATGACCGACCTGATGATCAGGCTCACGCGCGACGTGGTCTTCCCGGAAAGCAACCTGCCCGTCTGGAAGGTGATGGCCATGGACGATTACCTCGGCTGTCTGGAGGTGGTGAGCCACCCGGCGCCGCCCGAGCGGGCCGACCTTCTGGTCTGCCCGCTCATGGGCGTCGACAACAACTCGATGCGCGCATCCCGGCTCTACAGCGCGCTGCTGTTGCAGGCCCGCAGGAAGCGCTGGCCGGTCGTCGGCCTCGAGGTCTCTCTGCTCGGAAACAAGCAGACGCTCGCTGCCTCGCTCGCCGACAGCTACGCGCTCAAGAGCGATTTCGCGAAGAGTTTCGTCCTGCGGGAAGAGCTGGCGCCTCCGGAGCGCACATTCGTGCTGCCGCCGGAAGAAAGCTATCTGCTGACCTGCCGCGCCGATCCCTACTGGGACGACTTTTTCGGCCAGGAAGAGGCGATCCGCCGCAAGTTTGACGCGCCGCGCGGCAACGTGGTGATTCTGATTCCCCATCACGTGGCATTCGTCCACGAGATCCGGCGCCTGCTGGCGGCGCTCAGGTCTCTGCCGTTCCCCTTCACGGTGATCCTGCGCGCCGACCCCAACATCGCGCGGCAGGGGCTCAGAGAAAGAGAAATCGCGTCCCGGGTGTACCGGGACGAGGTCGGATCGTTGCCGCGCGTGATCGTCGACGATCAGGGCGGATGGCTCTGGCCGCTTTTGCTCTCCGACGTCGTCCTGGCACCGGCCCACTCGGTCTTCACGGAGCTGGCGGCGAGCTACGGCAAGTTCACGGCGGTCTGCCAGGGATGGGGCGAGCGCGTCTGGGTCAACGACCATCTGCTGGTCGAGCCGATTCCGTCCCTGGCGATGCGCGCGGTGCGGTCGTGGGTGGAAAAGAAAGTTCTGACGCGCCGGAGCCTGGGCGAGGTTTTGACCGAGACCCTCGGCGCCGGCGCGGCGTCGCGGGAAAACGGGGTGAGCCATGGAGCTTAGCGGCAAAAAGGCCTTTTGCTTTCTCGCGCTCAAGCACCACAGCCGCTTTCTCCTGCCCGTCACGCGCGAGCTGGAGCGGCAGGGGATGGAGGTGAAATATCTCACCGCGCCGGCCGAGATGCCCTTCGAGCTGACGCTCCAAGAAGAGGGTCTTCCCTACGTTCACACGCAGGCCTATCTCGATCCGGCGGTCGCCGCCGTCATCGACGAGGCTTACCGACGGGTGCGCGCTGCCTGGAGAGAGAAGTTCCTCGCGGCCGAGGTGCTGCATCACTTCACGCTGCCGGTTCAGGACAAAACGCTCAGAGCGCACACCGAGAACTTCTACCTGTTCCGGAGGATGTTCGAGGCGGAAAAGCCGGATCTTGTGCTCGCGCTGCACGAGCTCAACAGCTGGGGAAAGATGCTCGGTTATCTTTCGCACGAGTTCGGCGTCCCATTCGTGACCATGCAGGAAGGGCTCTACTACGCGCCGGCGGCGGTCTACCGGTTCCACACCGAATACAGCAGCGCTTGCCTGGTTTGGGGCGAGGCCACGCGCGAGGTTCTGGTCCGCTCGGGAGGGAGCGCGGAAAAGATCTTCGTCGTCGGCAACACGCATCTGCACGCCGTCCTCGAGCGCGAGCGCAGCCGCGAGGCGATCGAGAGAACCCGGCACGAGCTTCGGATCCGCCGCGAGGACAAGATCGTAACGTTGCTGATGGCGGGCCTGGGCTACGACAAAGGCTTCATCTTTCCGCAGACTCTGCTCGATTGGGCGCGCGCACACCCCGACTGGGCCCTCCTCTTCAAATGGCACCCGGTGACCAACAAGCTCACCGTCGAGCAGGTCTCGCGCGCTCTGGCGTCGCTCGACAATGTTCGCGTGCTCCAGGACTTCGACACCTACCGGCTTCTGGCGGCGAGCGACCTCTGTGTGGTTTTCGGCAACTCCACGAGCGGTCTGGAGGCGCTCGCGTTCGGCAAGCCGCTGATCGAGGTCGAGCTGCCCGGACTGGACTACTCCTTCGCCCGCGAAGGCGTCGCGGACCCGGTTTCAAGCCTCGCCGAGCTGCCCGTGGCGCTCGAGCGGGCCGTCGCAAGCGGCGTCCCGGACGACCGGAGGCGGAAAGTCGATGACTACCTCCGGCGCAACCTCGATCGCCTGGACGGCAAGAGCGTGGAGCGCTGCGTGGCGGCCGTGAAAATCATCCTCGCGGCGCGCGAGTCGCCCCGGCGCGCCGCAGCCGTGACCAGGAACGCGGCCGACTTCCAGTGCTCGGTCATCGTGCCGCTCTCGGGCGCCTCGGGGGGGTTGGAGACGCTGCTCGGCGTGGCCGAGCATACCGGACCGTCTTATGAGTGTATGATCGCGGCGCCTGCGGGCTCGGAGCGGCAGCCCGAATGGCTGGACTCCGTGGGCGGCGACGTTTCGGTCGTCCGCTCGGAGCAGGACACACCGGGCGCCCTTTGCAACCGCGCGGCCGAAAAAGCGCGCGGCCGGTATTTGTGCTTCTTGCGTCCCGGCTGGGTGCCGCAGAAAGGCTGGCTGGAGGGCCTGCTTCAGGAGCTGGAGCGTGACCCGAATACCGGCATCGCCGGCGGTCTGGCTCTTTTCGCCGACAGCCTTCTCGCGCACGCGGGAATCGCGCTCGACGCCAACCTGACCCCCGTTCATCTCTACCAGTATCTGCCCGCGAACTTCACGGGCGCGCACCGCAGGCGCCGGATGCGGGCGGTGGCGGGCTGCCTGCTGGTGCGCCGCGAAGCGTTCGAGGCCGCCGGAGGATTCGACGAGCGCTACCGGACGTTCTGGTCCGAGCTGGATTTCTGCTTTCGGGCGGGCGGTAAAGGGTGGACGGTCGCTTACACTCCCCAGAGTCTTTTCGTTTGCCTCGGCCGCTCGCACGACGACGACCCTGACGACCGGCTGCTTTTCTTCGGCCGGTGGACAGGTCATCTGTGGCCCGACCAGGAATCGTACTGGGCCGAGGAGGGGCTGGATCCGGAAGGGCTCTCCTCGCTCTATCGGGAGGTCGCGCGCGGCGAAGAACGGTCTTGCCGGGGTTGACGGCCGTCGCGGGCTTTCCCCACTTCCCCTGGCGGTCCTGTCCGGGCCCCCGGTGCTAAAGTTTGCCCGCCCGGCGTCGATGGAATAGTACGAGGCGGCGAGTCGTACGGAAAGGGGGGAAGCAGCGCCGAGTTACGCGGATCCGTCTCCCTTGGGGCAGGGAAGCCCCAAAACAAAATCATGGAGGAAGAAGATTCATGGCTATTGTCATCAACACGAACGTCGCGTCCTTGAACGCGCAGAGGCACCTGAGCAACACCCAGTTCGGCCTCGCCAAATCGCTCGAGCGGCTGTCCTCCGGGTTTCGCATCAATCGCGCGGGAGACGACGCCGCCGGGCTGGCCATTTCGGAGCGCCTGAAAGCGCAGATCCGCTCGACCAACCAAGCTTCGCGCAACACCCTGGACGGCGTGAGTCTGGTGCAGGTCGCGGAAGGCGGCTACGACGAGGTGAGCAACATCCTGATCCGCTTGCGCGAGCTCGCGGTGCAGTCCGCCAACGGCACGATCTCGGCGAACGACCGCGGCGCCATCGACACCGAATACGACCAGCTGACCGCGGAAATCACCCGAATCGCCGCCGTCGTGAAATTCAACGGCGTGCAGGTGCTCAACGGCGACAGCTCGGGAGCGGCGCTCTCCTTCTCTCTGCAGGTTGGCATCGGCACCACGAGCAACGACACGATCTCGATCAGCATCAACCCGCTCAAGGCAAGTGCGTTGGGCAGCAGCAGCCTGGACCTCACCGCTCTCTCGCTGACCACGGCTTCGGGTGCCACCGACGCGATCACGACGCTGGACAGCGCGATCGACGCGGTGAACAGCAGCCGGGCGGCTCTCGGCGCGGTGCAGAACCGGCTGGAAGCGACCTCGCGAAGCCTGGCGATCTCGGTGGAGAACCTCTCGGCGGCCAACTCCCGCATCCGCGACGTCGACGTCGCCGCGGAGACGGCGGAGCTCGCCCGGTATCAGATCCTGGCGCAAGCCGGCGCGGCGATCGCGGCGCAGGCGAACCAGGTTCCGTCGCTGGCGCTCTCCTTGCTGGGGAGCTAGCTCCACGAGGCCACCCTGGGGTGAGGAGGGACGCCTAGCGGTCTCTCCTCGCCCTTTCGTGGCGCCGGTTGCGTGATGAAAGTCGACCCCGCCCACCTCGTCGCCCGGGCCGCCGGGCAAAGGCGCGAAGGACTTGGAGCGCGCGCGGGATCTCCGCCAGTTGCGGATGCCACGGACCCGCCGGCCGAAGCGGAGCGAGAACGCTGGTCGCATCCGCCGGAGCCGACCTCCCTCAACGTCCTCGTCGATTCGCACCGGGTCCGGCTCAAATTCGCGCAGGACGAGGAGACGGGGATCCGGGTGGTTCAGGTGATCGACGCCGAATCCGGAGAGCTGATCCGGCAGGTTCCGCCGGAGGAGCTGATCGAGATCACCGAGATGCTCAGGGAATTCAGGGGCCTTTTCATTTCGAGGGAATCGTAGGGAGATGGCAACGATCAACTTCACCGGCCTCGCCACCGGTCTCGACGTCAACGGCATCATCGACGCGCTGGTCGCGGTGGAACGCCGCTCGATCACGCTGCTCGAGCGACAGAAAAGCTCGATCCAGACGAAGGTCGATCTGTATCAGCAGCTGAGCGGCAAATTCGCCGCCCTCGAAACCGCCACGACCAGGCTTTCGACCGAGGCGGATTTCTACGTCAAGCAAGCGGCGAGCTCGAACGAGACGATCCTCGTCGCGACCGCGGGCTCCAACGCCGAGGCGGCCAACCACACGGTGACCGTGGACACGCTCGCACGCGCGACCACGCTGGCCTCCGCACCCTTCGACGACACCGATACGACGACCGTCGGGACCGGCACGCTGAGGATCACCGTGGGAACGACCGTCACCGACATCCCGATCGATTCGAATAACAACACGCTCGCCGGGCTGCGCGACGCGATCAACGGCTCCGGCGCCGACGTGACCGCCTCGATCGTGACCGTCGACGCCGATGCCACGCCGTCTTATCGACTGGTCGTCAGCGGCAAGTCGACCGGGCTCGCCAATGCGGTCACGATAGATGCCAGCGGCTTGAGCGGCGGCACGCCGCTGGGCTTCACGGTCACGCAGCCGGCGCAGGACGCGACGCTGACCGTCGACGGCATCAGCGTGACGCGAGCGGCCAACGTGGTGTCCGACGTGATCCCCGGGGTGACCCTGGATCTGAAAAGCGCGGCACCCGGGACCGAGGTGCAGGTCACGGTGAGCTACGACATCGAGGCGATCGAGCAGCAGGTGAACGATTTCATCGCCGCGTACAACGACATCATGACCTTCGTTCACGAGCAGACGAAGTTCGACAGCGTCACCAGGCAGGGCGGCCCGCTCATCGGGGACTCCACGCTTCGCACCCTGCGGCGAAACCTCCAGTCGATGATCACCACGCCGGTTGCCGGAACGCCCTCGATCCTCGCGGATATCGGCGTCGCCACGGAGAAGGACGGCACGCTCTCGGTGGACGCCTCGAAGCTCGAGAACGCTCTGAAAACCGACTTGAGCGGCGTGGCGAACATCTTCCTCGACCCGTCCGACGGCCTGGCGCAGTCCGTCCTCGACTTCGCGGAGCTCGCCACGCGGCTCGGCGACGGCATTCTCACCGCGCGCATCGACGGGGCCGGCGAGGCGATCGCGCAAATCGACGATCGCATCGCTGAAAAGAAAGACGAGCTGGAGCGGTTCGAGCAGGACCTGATCCGCAAGTTCACCGTGCTGGAGACGCTGGTGAGCCAGATCAACGCTCAGGGAAACTATCTCGTGCAACAGCTCGCCAGCCTAGGCGCGCAGCTCGGCACCTCGGAATAGCCCGATGCGGATTGGTCACGCACAGATCGACGTCTACAGGCAGAACAAGTTCTATACCGCGGACAAGGCCACGCTCCTGCTGATGTTCTACCAGGGAGCGATCGATTGGCTGAAGCGCGCGCGGGAGCACATGGAGAACCGCCGCATCGCCGAGAAGGGCGCAGCGATCTCGAAGGCCCACGCCATCATCTCCGAGCTGCTGGGCAGTCTCGACTTCGAGGCGGGCGGGGATCTGGCGCGCTCGCTCGAGGCGCTCTACCGGTTCATGCTCGAGCAGCTCATGCGCGCGCACGTGAGCAACCAGATCAAGCCGATCGAGGACGTTCTCTCCCTGCTGGCGACGCTGAAGGAAGGCTGGGAGGGAGCCGTGGCCCAGCTCCGCAGAGAGGCGCAGTCGTCCCGTGCGGCAGGCGGTGGTTGAGGTCGTCGGGGCCGCGCTGGCGCACGCGCGCGCTCTGCTCGCGTCGCCCGGGCCCTCCGCGTCGGACTGGGAAGAGTACCGCTCGCGCCGCGACGAGATGTTTCGCGCGCTCGAGGAAGCGCTTCCCGCCGCGGCGAAAGACCCCGCCGTAGCGCGCCTGTGCGCGGAGGTCCTTGAGACCGACCGCCAGGTGGCGGCGAAAATCGAGCGGGAGCTCGCAAACGTCCGGAGGGATCTCGCAGCGGCCGCCGATCGCCGGCGCATTTTCAACGCCTACGTCGCGGGCCGCACACCGCGTCGCACCTTCGATCGAAGGACCGCCTAGCGGCAACGACGGCCCTGCGCCCGACCACACCCGGAACAATTTTCTTCCGGAGCCATGGCTTTGCCGGGGCGGGAAAAATTTTCCGTCCCGCCGCAGGCTCGCCGGAGAAAAAAATCTCTCGAGAGCCATCCGTCCGAATGGTTTTCCTGTCGGATCCTGGCATGCTTCCTGCGAAGCCGGCCTTCGACTGCTTGCGCCTGTCCGGCTCGACCGGGGCGCGATCCGAAGGAGGCTTTCCGTGTTGCGGGCCATTATCGTCGGCATAGCGGTTTCGGGCGCAATCGCCATGGTGGCGGCTGCGTGGCCCGAGCTGATCGATTTTCCGTCTCTGGCGATCACGTTGGGCGGCGCGGCCGGTGTTACCTTTCTCTCCTATTCGCGGCGGCAGCTTGGCGATCTCGCATGGGCCGCTGCCTCGCTGCTGGACAAGGGACAGCCGAGCGTTTACGAGCACGCGCGCGAGCTCGCCCGGCTGACCCACCTCTATCGGCTGGAGGGGCTCAGGGGCCTGGAAAACCAGGAGCGCTATCTGGCCGACGCGTTCCTGCGAAAGACCGTGGGAATGCTCGTCGACCTCCATCGCGAGGAACAGATTCGATCGAACCTCCAGCAGGCGCTCGCGGAAGCGGTCCGGCGGTACGAAAGCGCGCGACAGGTCCTGATGACGCTCGGCAGGCTGCTTCCTTCCTTCGGCCTGATCGGAACGCTGGCGGGCATGGTCTCGCTGCTGAAAAACCTCACCGGGCCCGACCCCGATTCCTTGCCGCCGGCGCTCGGGCTTGCGGTTCTCACTACGTTTTACGGGGCGGTGCTGGCGAACGTCCTTGTCGCTCCGCTGGCGGCGCGGCTCCATCATGTGGCGGTCGAGACGGAAGGGAGAATGCGCCTGACACTGGATTGGGCGACCGGGATTCTGCGGGGCGAAGGAGGGCTACCATCTACGGGCAAGGCGGTGTGGGCAGTGTCGGGCCTCGGCAGCGGACCGCAGCGAGCCTGGCTGCCCATCGCTCTCCCGGCACGACGCTGAGCGTTATGCAGCTTTATGTTTCTCAAAGCCAGCTTGCCGGTCGAGAAAGCACGTCCGGTCGCGGCCTGCCGGGCCTGTTTTCGTCTGACGACGAGTCGAACTGGTGGATGATCACGCTCAGCGACCTGACGCTGCTGCTTCTCGGATTTTGCGTGCTCTGGTACGTGGCGGGTGCAAGACAGGCGCGCACACCCGACCCGGCGACCGTCAGCGCGGAAAAGCCGCCGGTCGCGGCTTCGGCCGATCCGGCGGGTTGGGAAGAAGTTCGCGCCGAGCTGAGCGGCCTCTTTACGGAGGCGGGCGTGGCGGCCGATGTCACGATCGAGTCGGACGCCGCGGAGATCGTGCTTACTTTGAAAGATTCCGTGCCGTTCAAGTCCGGCAGCGCAGGCCTGGAGCCGCCGACGGAGGCGATCATTGCCAGGATCGCTGCGGTCGTCCTGAGCCGGTCGGACCTCTCGGTCGAGGTCAGCGGCCACACCGACGATGTCCCCATCGCCACGCCCAACTTTCCCTCGAACTGGGAGCTTTCGGCGGCGCGGGCGGCCCGCGTGGCGCGCCACCTGATCGAAAACGGGGTCGATCCCTCCCGGATCCGCGTGCTGGGCTACGCCGACCAGAGGCCCCGCGCCGCATCGAGGAGGGAAAACCGGCGCGTCGAGATCAGGCTGTACCGCGACGGCGCCGGCCGGGGCGCGGCCGCCGGGTAACCGGAGCGGGACAATCGCGTGATGCTCGCTGCCGCATATCCGCCCGCTGCGAGGAGCTCCGCGAGCCGCGCGTTCGGTGGAATCGGAGCGCCGCGGGGTCGAACTCGAGCGGACACGGGAGGGGTCGAGCCTGCTCTGTCCTTCTCGCGGGTCGCGGCTGAGGTGGAGGCGGAAAGAACTGCTCGGGGCGCTGCGCCTTTGGCCGGCGCAGCGGTCGATTCGAAGAGCGCATTCAAGCTCTGGGAAGGGGCGGAGCCGGGCTTCGGCGACTTTCTCGACGTCCTCAACCCGCTGCACCACATCCCCGTCGTCGCCACGATCTACCGCAAGATGACGGGCGATCGGATCGCGCCGGCGGCCCGGGTAGTCGGCGGCGCGCTGTGGGGCCGTATCGGCGGTTTCGTCATGGGGATCGTCAACTCGATCGTCGAGTGGTTTACGGGAAAAGACGTCGGCGATCACCTCCTCAGCTGGTTCACGGGCCTTTCTTCCGGCCCCGTTTACGCCGGGGCAGGCCACGCAGCCGCGCCGGAGCCCGGATCTTCGGCGGGACCCGCGCTTGCGGCCGTTCCTTTGCCCGCACGCGCCCGCCAAGACGGCTTCGGCGAGCAGGAGGGCTCCGTCGATTGCGTCGAGGCTTTCCGGGCGCTTCGGAGCTACCGGCGCGCGGCGACCCAGGAAATGCTCATTCGCGCAAACGAGTGTCGCGACAAAAACTCGAAGCCCCGGTAGTGAGCGGGAGCCGCCTCGGGCGGTTCACCTCGCGGCATCGAGAGGAAGAAGCGCGGCAATGCGAAACGGGAACAGCGAAAAGATCTCGATCTCCTTAAAGCCGCTGCGGATAAAGAGATTGCGCCATTCGGCTCTCGTAAACGCCCGCCGGACCGAGAGCGGCGCGTCGTTGAGCGTCATCGGGTTTCGCGTAAAGCAGCGCGTGAGGCAGAGGATCGCGCAGTAAGCCAGGGGGTGGCGGACGAGATCGCTCACGATGATCGCCCGGCACGCCAGCCTGCTCCAGCCCGAAAGAAGAGCGGCTATGCTTTCCTCGGAGAAATGGTGCAGGAGCTGCGAGACGAGGACGAAATCCACCGACCGTTCGCCGATCGGGGGAGCAAACCCGTCGCCCCTGACGACGGAGATCTCCGGAAAACCCCGGGTCTCGGTCGCCGCGACAGCGGCTGTAACCGCAGCGGGCTCGAGGGCGAGAATCGTGGCCCGGATGCCTCTTTGCCGTGCCCACCGGGTGATCGCGACGGGGATATCTCCGCTTCCGGTGCCGACGTCGAGAAGCGTGAAGCGCCGGCTCCCGCTCTTCGCCAATAGCCGCTTCAGCACGAACAGCACGCTTCGGCGCCCGCCGAGATAGCGATTGATCGCGCGCAGGTTGCGCAGGTCCGCCTCCAGCACGTCCCTCGGATTTCCCGGGAGGTCCATTTTTTCCTGTTCGAGGCTTCGCTTCACCGCAGCTTCGGGAGGCCCTGGCCGGCCGCAGCGCTACGTCCGCTTCTTCTTGCCCCAGCCGATCGTGGAGAGGTCGAACAGGTTACCGTCGGGGTCCTTACCGCTCATATCGGCGTGTATCGACCCGTTCCCGGTCCGGGACGTCTCCTCCATGTCGGAGACCCGCTTGGAGAAGTCCGTGAGCGGCTCAGGCTGATGTGTCAGAAGGGCGAGATGATGGAGCTTGGCCGCGGGATGATCTCTCCTCCGATATCCGTTCAAACAGTTCAAGCCGTTCAAACCGTGCCGCTTCTAGGAAAGAGCCGTTCTTCGCAGGCTATCTGACGGCCAAATCTCCTGTCAACCTCGGCGTGGCCGGGAGACAAATTTGTTCTGAGCTCAGGGGGCGCCGGTTCAATAATGGACCGGATCGTTAGTCTGTCGCACCCCGGAAAACGCCGCGGCGATTCAACAGAATGAGAAACGGTGCGAATAAAGCACTCGATCCGGCGCAAAAAAGAGCAGAACGGAACCGTCCCCCGCAGATGGCCCCTGGATTGCTCTTCGGTGCGGCCGGCGCACATGAGACCACAGCTTAGAGCCATCGCTCCGGATTTTGGCCATGGCCTCTAGAAAGGGCTCGCTCATGGCAAGAGAACGGCTGCAGCTTCTCACGGCCGAGGAAGCCGCGAAATACCTGCGGCTCCATGTGAAAAGCGTCTATCGCTTGGCGAAGCAAGGGAAAATCCCGTCGCGCAAGGTCGGCGGGACCTGGCGTTTTCACCGCCACGCCATCGAGACGTGGCTGACAAAGGGACGAGGGGCCTAGCTGGCTCCGCTTCTCCCTGCGTTCGCCGTCATCAAGCTTCCCCTTCTCAGTGCCGGAAGGGGAACCTCGTCGCTGCTTTATTCACCCACGCGGCGCTCGGCCGCGCCCAGTGAATAAATCCCAGTGCGGTTTACAGTGGGGCTGTCGCTGTTCGTCCGAATCTTTATGTTTCGGAGGCTGGCAAATGGCTAAGAGAAGCAACGGAGACGTCCTCTACGTCGTGGGATACGGACGGCTTCCCGAGGGGACCACGGCGAAGCACGTCTACAACGTCCTCGGTCTCGGGCTGGAGCTCGACCGGGAGAGCGGGACGATTCTCGAGGTTTCTTGTACCACCGTTCCTCCGCACGGCAACGAGGTCCTGAGAAAGATCATCGTCGGAAAGAAGCTGGAAAAAGATTACGGGGCCATCACGAGGCAGATCCGCCGCCATTACATCGACCGCACGCGGGGGGCCCTGCTGGCCGCGCTCGAGGACGTGTTGACCCGACTCAAGGAGGCCAAGAGCGACCCGTGAGGGGCCCAGGGGAATTCTTTACTCCAAGGAGGTCTGATGCCGTACAGAATCCTTGTGGTCGAGGACAATCCCGATTGCCGGGAGATGATCGCGCTCCACCTCAAGTGGCTGGGCTATGAGCCGCTCGAGGCGGAAACCGGGGAAGCGGCGATCGGCATGGCTCTGGCGGAGCGGCCCGACCTCATCATCCTGGATCTCGCGCTTCCCGGGATGAGCGGGTTTCAGACCGCGAGCCGGCTCAAGAACGATCCGCAAACGCGCGATATACCCATCGTCGCCCATACGGCGTTTCCGGAAGACGAGTACAGGAGCCGGGTCGCCGAGGCCGGCATGCTGGCGCTCGTGCCCAAGCCCGTCTCTCCCAGGGTTCTCCAGGCGACGATCGAACGATGCTTTCGATCCGTGAAGGCTGACTGAGGCGCGGGCCGCGCTCGCGCGATGCGGCAAGCAAGCCCGATGGCAAGGCGCTCGAAGAAGACCCCCCGGCCCCGCTGCCTTGTCCCACGCGGGGCGACGCCGGAATCCCGGCTTCGCAGCAAGCGGGTGCTAAGCGCCGAGGGCTCCATCCAACGGCTGATCGACAACGTCCCGGCCGCGATCTTCATCTTTCAGCGTGACAAGAACCGTCTGGTCAATCCGGCCGCCGAGGCGGTGACCGGCTACACGCGCAGAGAGCTGCTCGGGATGGACTTCTGGCACATCCTCCATCCCGATTTCCGCGAGCTCGTGCGGGAACGAGGGCTGGCGCGCCAGAAGGGTTCGAGCGTACCGCCGCGCTATGAGGTGAAGATCGTCCGCAAGGACGGCGAGGAGCGATGGCTGGATTACAGCGGGGGCCTGATTCGGTTCCGCGGTAAGCCGGCAGTGATCGGAGCCGCGATCGACATCACCGAGAAAAAGCGAGCCGAGCTGAAGGCGGAGCAGCATCTCAAGCGCCTCACGGCAATCAACGTCCTCACGACGGCGACGACGCAATCGCTCGATCTGGCGGCGACGCTCGAGGAGGCCGCTCGGTCGATCCTCGAACTGTTTCGCTTCGACGGCACCCGGATCTATCTTTTCGACGATGCCATGGAGTCGCTCCATCTCAGGGCCGCTTTCGACACCTTTCCGGGCCTGCTGCCAGCGGCAAAGGCGATCCGCAGCGGGGCGGGCTGCATCGGGAAAGCAGCGAAGACGGGCGATCCACTGGTTTTCGAGGATCTCCAGATCGATCCGCGCTACGACCGGTTGAGCCGGAGCGGGCGGGCGAGAAAGGAAGGCGTCAGGTTTTTCGCGGCGATCCCGATCCGAAGCAAGTTGAGAGCATGGGGGGCCCTGGTTTGCGTCGGAAAGGAAAGCAGGCGCCTCGGCATCGAGGATATCGACCTGCTGATCACGCTGTGCAACGGGGTGGCGATCGCCGTCGAGAATGCGACCCTTTACCAGCAGACCGCCGAGAAGGCCAAGGAACTCTCCGCCCTCTATTCCGTCGCGGCGATCGCCGCGGGAGTTCTCGACGTCCACGCGCTGCTGCACCAGAGTATGCGCAAGGTCCTGGAGATCTTCGGCTTTACCGCGGCGCGCATCTACATCGTCGACGACGAAACCCGCGAGATCCGGCTTGCGGCGCAGGAAGGCTTTCCCCCGGACTTCGTCGCCCCGGCCAGCTACCGGCCGGGGGAGGGGCTGGTGGGCGAGGTGATCGAAAGCGGCCGGACGCTGACGTTCGAAGACATGCGCAACGATCCCGCGTACCAGCGCATGGCGAAGGCGAGGCTCATGCTCCAGGCGGGCTTCAGGGCGTCGTTTTTCATCCCGCTGCGCGTCAGGGGAGAAACCCTCGGCGTCATGAATCTCGTCAAGAGCGAGCCTCACGCGTTCTCGCCGAACGAGCTGCAGTTGATCAACGCCATCGCCTATCACCTCGGGATCGCGGTGGAGAACGCGAGCATCTTTGCGCGACTGAGGCGCAAGACCGCCGATCTGGAAAAGGCCAACCGGACCAAGGACGAGTTCCTGAGCGTGATGTCGCACGAGCTGCGGACGCCGTTGAACGTGGTCATGGGCTACACCGAGCTCATCCGCAAGGGCATGTTCGGGCAGGTGAACACCGAGATGGAGAACGCGATCCTGAAGATCGTCAAGCAGACGCACAAGCTGCTGTCGATGATCGACAGCATCCTGCTCGCCACCAAGATCGAGGCCGGTGCCGTCGCGGCGGAGCGGCGCGAAGTGGACGTCCTCGATCTGATGAACGACCTGAAATCGTCCTACGACCTGCTGCCGCGTCCCGGCGTCCGCCTCGAATGGAAGGTCCAGGCCGGCATGCCGCCTCTCCGCGCCGACGGCGATAAGCTGCGCTCGATTCTGCAGAACCTGATCGACAACGCGATCAAGTTCACCGAGCGCGGATGCGTGACGGTCTCCGCCGCCCATTTTCCTGAAGCCGACCGCACGGAATTCTCGGTCGCGGACACGGGTATCGGCATCGATCCGGCCAAGGCGGAGGCGATCTTCGAGAAGTTCTACCAGGTGGACAGCTCGGAAACGAGAACCTACGGGGGAATGGGCCTGGGGCTTTACATCGTCAAGCGGCTAGCCGAGCTGCTCGGCGGCAGGGTCGCGGTTCGAAGCGAGCTCGGCAAGGGCGCAACCTTTACCGTAGCGATTCCGTCGAGCCCAGGCGGGTAGGCCGATCAACGGCACTCCGCCTTCGCCTGGACCCACCGGGCGCCGGTCTTGTTGATCCTCAGGATGTCGACCGGCGGGCCGACGAACTGGGGCTCGGCCCGGATGGCCCATTCCATGGCGTTGCGTATCCAGGCCATGTCGATCTCGGATCCTCTCCGCTTCCGGAAGTATTCGTCCAGACCCTTGGTGTGGCCGTAAAAAGCGAGCGTGGTGTGTCCGGAGGGGCACGAGCTGCCGGGACACTCGTAACGCGTCACCTCGACGTGGATCCGCTCGGGGCCGTCGGTCAACGCGAATTCGCTGGTATAGAGAAAGAGCGATCCGTTCTGCAGGCCGAAGAGGATGATCGACGAGCGCCGCAGGTAGTCGAACCACTTCCTGAAGCTCTCCGGAGACCGGGCCCGCACGTTGGCGAGCGCCTGCGCCAGATAGCTTTGAACTCGCTTTTCTATCAGCAGGATCGCTTCTCGGGCTTTGCGCGCCTCCTGGAAGCTCCCCCCGATGATGGTGGTGAGGCTGCTGTTTTGCGAGCTCCAGAGGCCGGTCGCGGAGAAAAAGACGTTCTCGCCGATGCGGCGTACCTTGCACTCGGAAAGGATTTTCTGCTCGCCCGCGGCCGTGATCCCGATCGCCTTGCTGTCGGCCGCAACGGCGATCTGCTCGTCCGGGACGACGACGGACAGGATGGCGGTCCCGAACCGGTGCTCGATCTCGGCGGCAAGGCCCATTTTGCCGCCCGGCCACAGCATCGCGGCCGCGAAGATCAACACGCCGATACGTCGAAACATCCGCCTTCGGGTTTCGTTTAGGCGCCCTTCCAGCCGCGTTCGCGGCCTGAAGAACCATCCAACCAGATCTATTCTAACGATCGCGCGGCGGAATGGAAGTTTTTATCCGGCAGCGCGACTTTGCAGGACCGGGGTGAGTGTCGCGCCGCAAGGCGCTCGAGTATTGATCGGACACGAGCGGTCGCCCGCAACCGCCGGGAAAACGTGACTGCCCGAACGGCTAGGGACCGCGACCGCTGCCGGATGAAGATCAGCTCCCCGGTCTCGGATGGTAGCTTTTGCGGCCGCCGGACGTTATGTGATACCGCCCGCCGCACGGTCCTTGGTAGATCGGTTGGCCGGCGGGAGTGCGGTCGATGACCGGCGCATCGTACTGGCTCCCGTCTGGAGAGCGGTTTTCCCGAGCTTCTACGTCCGACGTTGCGCTTTCCGGAGTCCTGTTTGGAGCCGGTTGAGGCTGCGGTGAATGAGCGGCTCGAGTTCGGTTAACAGAACGCCGGACTGCTCCTGATCCAGCATCGCGGGGACCGGGCAAGTTCTCGGCGTAGACCGACCATAATCCATTCCCCTGTTCCCGCGCATGCCTTTCCAAATCTCTGAACTCAGGAAGATATTTGAACGGATATCGCGTCAAAGCGTGACCGTAGCCTTGTCGGATGATTTCGGCGTTGACGAGCTTTCCCTGCTCCGTCCATACGTATGCCAAGGTTCGGCCGTATTTGTCCTTGTGACCGAGGTGCGAATTTGCGGGATCGGTTTCTATCAGAACCCTCTGGCCTTCCAGGAGACTCTTAGTAAAGGCGCTCGCCTCTTTCCCGAAGCGCTCCACGGGCCGTTGCGGATGACGCGTCTCCGGCGTATCGACGCCAATCAACCGTACCTTCTCTCCGTTCTCCAGAACGATCGTGTCGCCGTCGACGACATGGCTGACCCTTCTGAGCTGAGCCCTGGATCCCTGGCCAAGGACTGGCGCGGAGCTAAGCTGCAAGAAGGCAGCGCAAAGCAGTAGAAGGCAGGCAAGCGTAGACGTGCCGGAGCAAGTTTTTTTCACGAGCATAATTCCTTCGCCCGTGAGTCGGCAGCAACGGCGATGCCAGCTACGAAGAACTACCGCAGGTTTCCGAAGCGCTCCTAAAAGTGCCGATGACCGGTGCCATCCATCGACATCCGTGACATAAGCCGATGATTTAACCCCGCCAGGCTCTGCCGCCGCGGTTCCGTTCGACACCGCCGGTGGGCCGATTATGATTAGCCTCGAACGCATCGAGAGTACTTCCCTGGCTCAGGGAAGTTGCCAACCGAGCCGTCGCCCTGTCCGCGACGGCCACGGTGGAGCGGCAGAAAAATCGCCGGATGTGCGGCGCGCAAGCGCCGAAACAAGGGACCGCCCGATGCCAGATGCGTCGAGGCGGTTTTTTCGTTTTGGGAAGAGCGATGGTTCTGCACGAGCAGATTTGGGGGCGGTGAAGGAGACGAACCGAGGCGGACAGGAGCGCCACCGCGATCCTGCTGCCGGAGGGATACTTAGGGCTTGGCGGGTGCCCGGCCGACCGACACTGGAGGCGAGGATGCGCAGGAAAAGACGACGATCTTTCGATCTGGACAAGGTGATGGAAGCGCGCGCCGCGCTGTGGGCGGCGGCTGCGACCGTGCGTCCCTACGGCAGCGGCCGAACCGCAGACCGCGAAGCATGCCGGCGCGCGCTTCAGGCGATGCTCGACGCGGGCGTCGGAAAGCAGGCTTCCGACCGGATCGCGGTGGAGATGTGGGGCATTCCCGTGACGGCCTGGGTCTCGGTCCGGGGGGTCAGTCGCAAGTTCCTGGGATGCCGCTGGAACAGCGCCTTCATCGGAATCCCGCAGGAATTCATGCCCCGCTGGCGACCGAAGGGCCTGGCGCCGGTCACATCCAGGGGGGACGGCACATGCTCGGCGGACAACCGATAGAGCAGAAGGTCAACGGGCACGATTTGAAGGCGGTGCGAACCCCGCTGGCCTGCAAGCGGGAGACCGAGGGGGCGCCGCTCTGCCGCGACCATCACGAGGCGTTCGATATCCCGGTCTACTCGGTTCGGGACGCCTGGCCGCACGGCGCGAAATGCGCCGTGTGCCGGAGGATGCTCGTGCCGGCGCCGTCCCGCTCGCCGATCGATATTTGAGCGGATGAATGGTTCTTAGAGTTATGACCGACAAATCACGCGAACTGATCGTTATAGTGGACTACAAAGTCGAATCCGTGGAACCGGCTCCGAAAAAAGGAGATTTGTCCCCGGAGCCGCGTCACGGAGATTCAAAGGTGTTCACGTGGCCCGACATTGGCAAAGTCACGGCTCTCATACCGGCCATCATCCTTGGCTTTCAATCGGCAGTCACTCGCTACAAGCCACCGAAGCGGTTTACCCCCTCAGCGGAAATACGCTCGGTTCCATTACCTGCCGCAAAGACGGGTCAACGAACAGGCCGGAACGAGGTCGGAGGCCCGGATGAGCAAGAGCAATCAAACAGCCACGGATGTGGCAGGCTCGTAAACGTACAGCCTCCCGATAAGAACGATGAGGAACCTTCAAGGACTGTCTTTCACAAGTGCGTCGCAGGCAGTACGAAGGAGAAAAAGGAACGCATTGGTAGGCTAAGATAGGGCCATGTTAGACGGCTCAATTCTCGCAGCAGTTTCAGTCCTTGACGTGCAGGGTAAAGGCGTCGCCGAGAAAAAATTGGGTGCCGTCATGGTTCGGGTAGCCGTCCGATCTCGGCCTGCCGGATTCCACCCCCATGTGGATACTCCAGTTCCAGCGCCGCCGCCCCCTCGTCGCATAACCCCGTGCGCGCTCGGGGATGAGGAAGATGGAAAGCAGAAGGGGATTTCGTTGCTCGACCCGCCCGGTGATGCTAGACGTGGTGAGAGGCTGTTCGGCCGCGCGACGTGTCACGGCATTGGCGGCAGGGGAGGCAGTACGATCGCCCGTATCTGTGGTTTGAACTGATGTGGAGCCCCGCTGAAAATGGAGGAAAAGATGCGCGACTTTGGCGTGGGCGGCCAAATTTTGAAGGCAACGAGATGATGGATCTGATCGCCTGCATTCGCTGGCGGCGCGGCCACGGGAGCCCGGGTCAGAGTGCACGAAGAAAATCGCTCTTGCGCGAAATGAAACGATTGCAGAGGGTTGCACTGACAAACGGGTGTGGCGAAACGACACGAAGCGGCTTGGAGAGGAAGATGGCTAGGAGTCAGGCTATCGCCGGCGTTTTTCTTGTCCTCTTTTGCCTGAATGGGCTCATTCCCCAATTGCTTTGGGCTGCAGAGAAAGCCGCTGTCCTTTTTCAGGAACTGTGCTCGGTGTGCCATGGTGTGAGCGGAAAGGGGGATGGTCCAAGCGCGCAGGGACTTGAGCCCAAGCCGGCTGATTTCACTAACTGCCAGGCTATGGCTAAGGATTCCGACGATATCCTTTTTAAGATTATCAAGGGAGGAGGCCAGAGCGCCGGACGCTCGACCGTGATGCCGGCGTGGGGGGATTCTCTGAGCGATCCGCAGATCCGAGAGCTTGTCAAATTCATACGGAGTTTGTGTAAGAGATAGGCTCGGAAATACCGGCTAAGGAGGGCTGGTTCATGGAATACGAAAAGCTGACCCGAGAAGAAGACTATTTACAGTCTCGTGCTGACGAGTACGTTTGGCGGCGCTCCAAGGAGCTTGGCGTGTCGCGGCGCCGATTTTTTCAGATCCTGGTGGCGGGGGGTGCGGCGGCGAGTTTAGGCGGCCGGTTCAGCTCCAAGGCTTGGGCTCAAGTAGCTCCGACCCCTGTAATCAAGCCTACGCCTAAAGATCTGTTTAATGATTTTGGCAGCAACAAGGAGATGCGTTGGGAGAGGATGTACGAGCGCGGTTATGTGGTTCCCAATGAGCTGTTCTTCGTGCGCAATCACACGAGAACGCCGCTGGTGGACCCTAAAAAATGGCGGTTGCGGGTTGAAGGCTCGGGGATTCAGAAGCCCATAGAGCTGACATACGATGAGCTCATTTCCCTGCCCTCGGTATCGGTGATCCGCTATGTCGAATGCGCCGGGAACGGGCGCAGTTTTTTTGAAGCGACTCATGGCAAGAAAGCGGATGGAACCCAGTGGAAGCTCGGAGCCGTTGGTGTGGCGGAATGGACCGGTGTGCCTCTGGCCGAGGTTCTGAATCGCGCGGGACTTAAGAACAGCGCAAGAGACGTGATGCCGGAAGGGTTAGACGATCTCAAGGTTCGGCGCCCGATGTCAGTCGCCAAGGCCCTGGAGGGAGATACATTGCTTGTCTATGCGATGAACGGGCAGCCGCTGCCGCCGGATCACGGTTTCCCTGTCCGGGCGCTCGTTCCGGGGTGGATCGGCGTCGCCAATATCAAGTGGGTGGGACGAATCGAAGTCTCGGAGAAACCGCTTTTTTCTTCGTGGAACACTGACACCTATGTGCTCATCGGGCCCGACTACAAGCCCGAGCCTCCTTCCAAAGGTCCCGTCCTTTCTAACCAGAACCTGAAAAGCGCGCTGGAGCTTCCCTGGGGCGGAGAAATCACGTCGATGCGACGCCTGGTTCGAGGCCGGAGCTGGTCTCCTTTTGGAAAAATCGCAAAGGTCGAGTACACCCTGGACCAGGGTAAGAGCTGGCAAACAGCGAGGTTGAGGGAGCCGAACATCGCTGCTGCCTGGGTGCGCTGGGATTTTGACTGGGAGCCCAAGCCCGGGAAGTATACCATCCGCATCCGCGCCACGGACGAAAAGGCAAACACACAGCCCGACGGAGTTCCGTTTAATCAACAGGGCTACCTCTACAACGCGGTGGTGGATCACCCGATAACCGTGAAATAGTGAGGCACCGAGAGATCCGTGCCGAGCATTGGACCGTGAGACGACCCTACCGACAGCGACAGCACGTCTCCTGTCCGCCGCCTGAACAGCGCCGCGCGACATTGCGTCAACTAGACCAACCCGTGCTCGGCCGAATTGTCCTGGAGTTGGGCTGTCTCCGACAAGCTGATCGGCTGTAGTGTGGGGTCAACTTGGATATCCGGCTGACAGGGTGGCTAATCGCTGTACCTCTACGGCAGCAGCCGTCTCTCATCTCGCTTCCTGTCCTTGGAAGGATGGGAGGCAGTGCGGGGGTCAAGGCATGATCGTCCTTCTCGTTAGCGCTGTCCGAAATTCGGGACCTTGGCAACCGCGGTGACGGGTCGCCACGAGCCGATTCGCGGCGTTTGCATGTCGACGCAATGCTGGCTCGACTCTGGCATGCCGCATTGAGCGCGGGGCCTGGAAGGATGGTCGACGACGGAAACCAAGACCCGCACTTATGGCCGGGGCTGTCCGGTCTGCGAGGGCTCTGCGGGTGCACCGAGTTCAACAGCATCGCCTCGGGCGAAGAGATGATCCAGGCCGAGATCGAACGTCGCCGAAGAATCGAAGAGGCCAGAAAGAAGCTCGAAGAGCAGCATTGAGAAAGACGGCTGTTTGCTTTCCTACGTTGCCCGTCGTAACGAAACGCCGATTACAGCGGGAGATGATGGCCGAATGTTTGCGGAAAAGACGTAACGATAACCGGTTCCCGCCCAGGAAGGACTGAAGAGCTTATCCGAACGAGGCCAAGGCTTGTTGTTCCGATTCAGCCAGGGGGTTTTTCATCCGATACGGCATCTCTCCTGGTGCGACTGTCAGTCCAGAAATAACGGCGTCGGCTCCCCTTCCCGTACCGAAATAACGGTTTTCCATTCGTGTCCACGTTTCGAGAATTCTCGAAACGTGGAAGCGTCGCGCGGGCGGACTCATCGGTTTTCGTCGGGCAATGAGCCGTAGCGATGAGCCCGGAAGACTGCTTACAAGTGCGCGCAAACGACCTCGGGCAGCCGGCCGGCGGTTCCTTGAAAAGAAGGCGTTGCGGAAATTTCAGGCGATCAAGGGCGTTCCTTTGCGTTCGAGCGTCGTCGATCGCCAGAAGCTTTCTTAATTTCCTGGGAACCACCTCCAATGTCCTGTTTGGCTACTACCTTTATAATTATAATGTACCGGTCCGGCGCTTTTCGGCGGACCGAGTCGGGTTGGGTAGGGTTGTGGGTCGTGCACAGCCCTTGCGAGCTGTTTGCAAAACGGTTTCGGCGTAAGCAGCTGCCGACCCTTGCGGAAAAATCTGGAGCCACCCGCCGGACTCGAACCGGCGACCTACTGATTACGAATTTTCGGGCAACGAGAATTCATCCATCATCAGCCGAAAAAATCCAAGAAAAACAATGGGCCGTTTGGCCCCCGTTGGGGCGCTTTTTACCGTTCACCTGCCCACAACCTGCCCACACTGAACCACGGGCTTCGCCGAACCGAACCTCGGGTTTCGCCGACCGAACCGGCTGAACCGCCGGCATGAGTGATTATCATTCGGACGCATCCTGAGTACTTTCCTGGCTCAGGGAAGCTGCCAGCCGGGCCGTCGCCCTGTCCGCGACGGCCACGGTGGAGCGGCGGAAAAATCGCCGGATGTGCGGCGCGCAAGCGCCGAAACGGCTGCGAAGCTCTGTCAGGCGAACGCTGGCCATAACCCGCGGCGGGCAAACCCGGGCCTGCGAAACGCTCGCCGCCCGCCGTCGGGTTCATGGCCACGTCTAACCGCTCTAATCTTGCTGCCCGGACAGCTACGGGATCACGAGCGCGTTGACCTGGTTCCGGCGTAGGGTGTTCTCTGAATTCAGTTGCCCCTGATCGCCGGGACTGCCCGACTGGAAGAACAGGATTCCCGTGGCAGTGACAAGGCAGCTTCCTACGGGAAACGGCGACGGAGGCGGGTCGACGGGTGTCGCAAAGGGGCACCCTGGGTCAGCGGCGCGGCTGTTCAGGTAAAAGTTGTTCCTGACTTCGTTATCGGCAATCGTGGCTGTCGCCCCCCGGCTCAATTGAATCCCGTTCTGCCCGATGATCTCTGTCGGACCAGCGCCGACCACTTGGTTCCAGGAGATCACTGCGTTAGAACCCGCATTGTCCACGACGCTCCCGCCCTTCTGGTACCCGACGATCTCGTTATCCGTGACGGTTGCGCTTCCGGTCGTGCTCTCGAAAGCGCGGCCTATCAGGATGCCGATCCCGTTCTGACACCCGCTAAGGGGATTATCCCGGATGTCCTTGATCCTGTTCCCGTCGAGCGTAGCCGATCCGCCGCCATCGATTCGAACCCCGTACCGGATGCTATCGCACCCGCCACCGCCAGGGCCGGAGATCGTAAAGTCCAGGATCGAGATGCCCGTGGCTCCGTTCACCCGGACGATGGCCTTTGGGTCCGCCATAGATGCCGGTGCCTGGATGATCGCCGCCAGCGGCGTCACGGACTGCAGGGTCAAGTTGTTTTTGGTCACGGTCACCTGCTCGGTATACGTCCCGGGGCAGACGAGAATCGTGTCTCCCACAGCAGCTGCCGTCACTGCCGCCCCGATGGTGCTGTATGTCCCGATCGCCGCATCGCAGTCGGTGGCCGTTGCGAATCCATCGTCATCCACTACCAGGGTTGCTGCTATCGCCGGCCTAGCCGTCAGGGCTAAGACTCCCACCACCGCTCCAACCAGCCACGTTTGCCATCGCATCTTGAAGTGTTCCATTCGACCGTCCTTTTTCTGTTGAACCCGGCTTGCTACCGGTTTTGACACTTAAACGTTTCGGCTAACGTTTTGACTGAATCGCCGTGCCAGCCACTTTGGAATCGTCCGGATCGCGTCTAGCGTTGCAGCACAAGCCTAATCTATCTATCGCTTGCATACCTTCGACTCACGCTTGCTGTCGGGAAGTTGGCTGGCCGCACCCTCAGTCAGTGATATCGCCTTGGTTGCCGTCGATTGAGTTGACCCATGTGCCATTGCTGCCACCCTGGTAGACCCACCCCCACCAGTCCAGGTTGAAACTGCTATAAGAGGCGAAGTATGTGTCCGGCCAGCTGAAGAGATTCACGCAGTTGCCCGTGACAGCATCGCAGCCGTAGTCAAATTTGCCGATGCTTCCCCTAGTGCGATATAAGGGGTCGGGATCGAGGGTCCCGATGATGATAGCTCTGTATCCTCCTTCGAAGGTACCCTCGATTCCGGCGGCGATGGTGTCTGTGTTCTGAGGGCTTCGGCCGGCGACAGTGACGAAGGAGCCCAGATACCGGACGTCAGCGCAGAACGTGTTCGTATCCGTCTGCCATACCTGAATATGCTTATTGTAGTCGTCGTACGCCCAGTAGTTGCCGCCAACCCCAGAATCTATGTCCCCGGTAACCTGATGGGTAACGTTAATGACTAGCTTCCCCGAAGCCCCGTCACATTGCCCCGGGTTGACTTGGCTTCCCCAGCTCAAATGGATGCTGGGCGCTGCCATCACCTGTCCGCCCAGGACCAGAAGGCCCAGAAAGGCCGCCGTCATCGCCACAACTGCCGGTTTTTTCATGGCATATTTCCTTTCATTTCGGTGATAGGCTTGCGGTGCAGATTCGAAATATCTCGATACAAGCAATGAACACCACCTCCTTTGCAGCCATCAAGCCAAATGTCACCCAACGGCTGGCCGATAAGCTGCGGGCCCGGCAGGCGGCTGTCAGTGTCGTCGGCTTGCTGGGCTGCGGCTGATGCTGATACCGTGAAAGGCACGCGTCGCAGTAATGGCTCTCACCTTTAACGTCGTGCTCGCAAGTAACGTAGAGCCAGCGTCTGAGAGTACGGCCTTGTATTCCTCTCTCCCCAAGGAATGCAACTACGGCCAGTCAACACGTCTGCAGCCCTGGGACACCTGTCCGGCGCCGAGTGTAAGGCATACGTGCCGGGGCAGTGTCCAGTACTTTTTTCGAATCAAACGCGATAGGGTTTTAACTATTGATTTTCCCCGGTGTAAGTGGGTTTCGTTAGACAATTAACATGACCCTGCATCAGCTCGAGATTTTCGTTGCGGTGGCCAGGCATCTAAACCTCCGCAAGGCGTCAGAAGAGCTACACATCAGCGAGCCTTCAGTTTCTCAACAGCTCAAGCTTTTGGAGGAAGACCTGAAAGCGAAGCTTTATGTGAAGGCCGGTCGAGGGATTGAACTCACAGAAGAGGGGCAACGCTGCCTGAGCGCTGCGGAATCGGTCGTCCGACAAGTCTCAGAGCTGAGGAGAAGCTTTCATAGTAAGTCGATCGAGAGTGACTTGCGACCGCTGAAGGTTGGCGGCAGTCATGGTCCGTCTATCTGGTGTCTGCCCTCGATCCTGGCTGCGTTCCGAAGGAAGCACCCAACTGTTCTGCCCACGCTTCGAACTGATGTCAGTCATGAAATAGAGAAAATGGTTTTAAACTCAGATCTCGATATCGCACTTATCACAGCCCCATCTGGGGTTGACTCCCTCGTCTACATGCCTTTTCGGCGAGAGGAGTATGTGATCGTTGCGTCTGCTGGACACCCGGTTGCGAAGAAGGGAAGGTTCACACTCGCGGACCTTAACCGGGCAGCTTTTGTCATCAGGAGGCGAATAAAAGGCAGGATGACTAGAACCGAAGAGCTTTTGAGAGATATTGAAAAGAGAGGGATCAAGGTAAACATTGCGATGTATTGCGACACATCAGAGGCTGTTAAAGGGGCTGTCAAAAATGGGGCAGGCCTGGGCATCGTACACCGAGATATGGTGAGGCCAGAAATCAAGCGGGGAGAACTCAAGGTCATCAAAGTTCGAGAGTTGGAAGGACTGATCAAAAGCTACATCGTCTATCGGAAAGATAGACCGTTATCTCCCGATGCGCAGGCCTTTCTCGATTTCCTGCGTCAACGAGCCAGCAAGCAGCCGGTGCATTAGCAGGCTGCGGAAAAATCACCCTTTTTTAAAGTGTATAAGTCATGACCTGATCTGACAGTCGTGATCAGTCTTGGTTGTCGGCCATGGTTGATCCTGACCTGCCCCCCTTGTCAACGACGACGTAAACAGGGTCCGCCTGTCACGTGCGGGAGCTTTTGCGCTACCGGGCCTCACCCAGCTTCGTTCCCAGCTCCAATCCCCCAGGGAAGCCTCGGTTCATGGCTGACGTCCGGGGGCCCCGGCCGTCTCCGTGCTCACGAAAATATCATCCAGGTATACGAAGCCCGGTCCCACATCATTCCCCTCGTCAAAGATGATAGAGATACTTTCGACAATCTCGCCTAGGGGTAGGACTTGGCCACCGTAGTTACCGCCACCTGTGAAGCTCACATTCCCGCTGCCATCGTTGCCGTAAAAGCAGCCGAGAAAAATCAGGTCGCCGTTGGTCAACCGCACGTTGAAGCGCGGCGCGCCAGCACCGCACCAACCGCTTTCGACAGTGAAACCCAGTGTCAACCCGGTGGTCGAGAGCCCTATAACCGGGCTGAGCTGGGCACCTGCCGCTGCGAATTCGGTCGTCGGGACGTTCTTCTCGAGGTGGAGCTGCCAGTCGCCACCTACCTTTTCCCAGCGCGCCCGGGCTGCCGGACCGCCACCGGGAGTGAAGGAGCCCAAGCCAACGGCCGAGAACGTGAACGGGGCCACAGTGAGATCGTCGGCATGCACCTGTACAGGCCCAAATACCATTACTACGATCCACGCGATCGCTACCAATGTGATTCTTTTCATGTTCGGTCCTCCATTAGCGACTGGACACTACTGCCCTGTAGACCGTTCCCTTGGCTGTTAGCTCGGGCACCAAGCTGGCTGCGAGTATAAGGCATACCGGAGAGGCAGCGTCCAGTACTTTTTTCGGATCAAATGTCATAGAGTTTTAACTATTGATTTTTCCCGGTGTAAGAGAATAAAAGAGAACAAATAAGTGACCCCCTAGGTTTGCCCCCCATCCTTTTTCATAGGTGACCAGCGTACACAATTAGTTAGCTGCCATGAAATCACTTTTGGACCTCATCGTTCCGTTTGTGTCGATGGTAGCTGACGGCTCAGTTGAGATCTACAACGAGTTCAGCCTTCAGCACGAGCTCGGCATATTTCTACGAAGAGCGCTTCCTGATCTGAAGATCCAATTTGAACGGAACGTGGGGTACTTCTTTCCGGGGTCCACTTCGTTCACGAAGCGTGAAATCGACATCTCGGCGTTCTCAGACCCAGGGCGACGCCTCAGCTTCGCCGTGGAGCTGAAGTACCCGCGCAACGGTCAGTATCCGGAGCAAATGTTTAGCTTCTGCAAGGACATCGCATTTGCCGAGGAATTGGTGGAGGCAGGGTTCCCGCTGGCGGGCTTTGTCGTTTTTTCGGAAGATCGCTTGTTCTATGAGGGTCCGAAGGAGGGCATCTACAGATTCTTCCGCGGCGGCACGCCGCTACACGGCCGAATCACCAAGCCCACAGGCGCCAAGAACGAAGAGGTGACAATCAAAGGACACCACAATATTGTGTGGAAGGAAGTGCGTGGTGGACTACGTTGCTCGGTAGTCGAAATCAGACATGGCAACTAACAACCCGCTGCACTCGTACGCCCCTCGCCCTGCGGGCTGGGGTTCCCTCGTTCGCTTCGCTCACTCGGCGCCGGTTAGCGCGGGCGTTAGGCATCACCAATCAATGAAGAGGCAGAGGTTGGCGCACATGGGGAAACTTCGCAGCGCGGCACTGCAGATCTCGGCGCTCCTTTTTGGGCTAGGCCTGGTTGCCGCAGCAAGTGCGGCCACAGCCCCCACCCTGAAACCTATTCGCGATCCGACGCAGCGCTTGGATTTGCCGGGTCTGTCCGTCCTACCGCCTAAGGGAGAAAACTGGTTTATTGCTCCCCTGCCGCCGAAGTCCGATAATCCCGCGGTTCCCCTCGTGGGCTTCGTAAAGAGGCTTAGTGAAAAACCACCCACGCAGGCAGTCGATGCCCGTTTGGTTTCCGCCAGAGTTACCGTCTATGACCTGCGCGACCCTAGGACAGAAGCGCCGGCTGCGTTCGAGAACGCGACTGCTTTCGTGGATTGGTTGAAAAAAGGAGCGGAAAAAGGCATCGGAAGAATGGTGACCGGTCGGCAGCGCTTGATTGAGCATGATGCCACGCTGGACGATTCTTTTGGAGCTACATGCGCCCGCTACCGGCGCGTCACAGAACTAAGCGGCTGGGGGCGGTTTCAGGAGTCGATATTCATTCTGGCCACGCGGGGCTGGTTCTGCTTGCATCCGCACTGGCCTCAATACATGATCGACGCCGCTTATACCCAAGTACATCTAAAGGGTGAAGAACCCGTGCCCGTCGATGTCGAAATCGAGCCATTTCTGAGAAGCCCATTGTTCACCGCTACCCGTCCGATGCCGTAAGCACGAATGTCGGAGCGCTGAAAGTAAGGAGATGAGTCCAATTGACGAAACAATTGCCTAACCCTTGGGTTGAGGCCGCCAGGGCGGCTCACCCAAAACGTTGGGCAGTCCTGCGGCGAGTTGGTAGATGAGCAAGGTCCCTTACGACTCTGAGCGGCCGGATATGAGGCTCTTACGGTTGGCGGTGTTCGAGCGCCTCCGCCGAGAGCCAACCTGGCACCAGCTGCCGACAAGTGGCGCGGAATTCGATCAGTACGTAGAACACTTGAATCCTGAGCGGAAACACGTTCTCGTGTTCCACCTTCACGAAGTGCTCTGGCAGCTCCTGACAGAGGGCGTCCTCGCCCCAGGTTCCGATAGCGCGAATCTGAAGCTGCCGTTCTTCCACGTTACCGAGTTCGGACGTGCCGTGCTCGACTCCACCGGTCCGAACGCCTTCGACCCAGAGGGTTACCTGGACTTTGTTCGTGGCCGAGTGGCCGGCGCAGATGCCACCGTGCTCGCATACCTAGCAGAGAGCCTACATAGCCTGCGCCGAGGCACCCTCGTCGCAAGCGCGGTCATGCTCGGGATCGCGGCCGAGCGCGTTTTCCTCCTCCTCGGTGACTCTCTTCACGCCGCCTTGAGCAGCGCGAAGGAAAAGAAGGACTTCGGCGCCCTCCTGAAACGCTTCCCCATGAAGCCGAAGCTGGACTGGGTTCGCGCGAAAATCGAAGCGCTCCAGGCTGCCCGGACCGCCGGATTCCCCGAGAACGCGGGCATCATGGTCGGTGCGATGTACGATCTCATCCGCCAGCAACGGAACGAACTTGGACATCCTCGCGAGAGCCCCCCATCGCTGACCCGAGACGATGTCCTCGGAAACCTGCAGGTTTTCGTCCGCTACTATGAGACGGCAGAAACGGTGCGTTCCTTCCTTGCCAGAAATCGTGTATGAGCTGCCCAACAGCACGTTCGACCGGACCGCTGGCTCGCATTCGCTCGCCGCTGCCGGTCAACGTGAGCGGTCGCCTCGCTAGAGAGCAGATCCCGATGGGAGGTTGGAAATGAATTTGAAGGGCCTATTACTGGATAAAAACATCGACCCACAGCACGTTCTTGTGCTCCGGCATCGACCTCTTGAAGCTGAACTCAACAAAGTGCTCCCGTGGCTGGCTGCCGAAAGACCGGACGTGTTCAACGCTTACCAACAGACCCAAACCAAGCAGGTTGAGCAGGAAATGAAACGCGCTGCATATGTTGCCGCATTCATCGGACACGAGCCCGGCAAAGCTCTGTTCGTCGGTTTGTATTCAGTCAAGGGATGGAAGCCAATTACGCCCAAAGAATACTGGCAGATTCCGGCCAACGTTGAGTTGAAGTCGTTTGGACACAAGGGATTCACGAAGAAATCATCCCGTTCCTCGATCCTCTGGTTTGATCTCGCACCCACCGACTTCTACGATCACTGGAAAGGCAAGCTAATCATTTGCTGGCCCCCACTTGACAAAAACTGGCACCGTTGGGCACATAGACCCAAAAACGAAATGCCAGTCCATGCCATCCTTGAGGAGAGTGTGCTCGACGCGGCAATGCCGGAATGGGATGCAATAGACCTCACATGGGATCAACTTCGCGTACTCCCTGCGCGGTGGAAGTCCAGGCTCTCTGAATGGCGGGGCGTTTACTATATCTTCGACACTTCGGACGGGAAAGGCTACGTCGGCTCTGCTTACGGCGAAAGTAACCTTCTCGGCAGATGGTTAACCTACGCCGCCCATGGGCACGGAGACAATCGCCTACTTCGGGAACGTAACCCCCGGAAATTTCGGTTTACCATCCTACAGCGAGTTTCGCCGGATATGAAGACCCCCGAGATGATCGAACTCGAAAGTTCCTGGAAGCGACGGCTGCATACACGCGAGTACGGCCTCAACGATAACTAGGCGGGGCTAACAATCGTTTTCAGCCGACGCCACGAGGACGCTTTTCGCGGTCGAAAACTTATGGGGCAATAATGCCAAACCTAGAAGCGTAAGGGGTCCAATCTTTTTGTGGACGGTTGACGCGGCGTTGTGATTATGGGGTCAAATCCGATGCGAAGTTTCGGCAAAGGGTGGACGTCATTCGACGAAGCTGTCAACAAAAGGTGTCACCCTAGGTTTTCTAGGTTTCTGGGTTTTGAACTAGTGGACGCTTGTAACCGAGCGCTACTGACGCCGTCCGTTTGGGGGCTCGGGGCTTTGACTTACCGGAGAAGGATATATGTGTAAAAGTCAACACGTTCCTCGATAGTGTCCCGTTGGCGAAAGAAAAAATGTTGGCGGCGTGAGTGGTAGGAGTAAACAATGGCTGACGACGAGGACTTAACCGACGACTGTCAGATCGGGTTTGCATTGGGGTCTTGCCGTAGCACCATCGACCTTGATGCGTGCGCTCCTCGTTGTAATGGCGAACCCACTGGTCGAGGTCCGCCTGGAGTTCTTCCAAACCGCGGTAAATCTTTTTGCGAAACGCGATTCGGTAGAACTCGTTGAGCACGGTCTTGTGGAACCGCTCGCAGATGCCGTTGGTCTGCGGGCTCTGGGCCTTGGTGCGCGTATGATCGATATCCTCCAGCGCCAGGTAGAGCTCATATTCATGCCGCTCTGGATTCCCGCAGTACTCCGTCCCTCGGTCGGTCAATACTCTCTGCAGCACCACCCCA